>NZ_JBEXJK010000019.1:0-46375 GCF_040609095.1 Kitasatospora sp. NPDC004799 | reverse complement strand
GCCGGGCCGACTTCCCGCGCGTCCGCGCACCCGCTACGCGCCGCCCGCCCGGACGACGACCGTGCACAGGCGCTTGGTGGCGCGGGTGAGGGCGACGTACAGGTCGCGCTCGCCGGCCGGCCGGGCGGTGGCGATGCCGTCCGGGTCGACCACGAGGGCCTCGTCGAACTCCAGGCCGCGCGCCTCCGAGGCCGGCACCAGCCGGGCGTACCGCTCGACCCCCGCGGCCGCCAGTTCCGCCACCCGGTCGTCCGCGCAGACCACCCCGAGCAGCTCGCCCGGGTGCGCGGCGGCCTGCGCCCGCAGCTCCCTGAGCAGACCGGCCGCCAGGCCCTCCGGAGCCACCGCGACGGTACGGGGCTCGTCGCCGTGCCGGATCGACCGGACCGGCGGCTGGTCCGGGGCGATCCGGTGAAGCAGCTCGCCGGTGGTGGCCAGGATCTCCTGCGTGGTGCGGTAGCTGACGGTCAGCGTCCGCAGGTCGAAGCGGCGGCCGAAGTGCGGGGCGAGCGCCTCGTTCCAGTCCCGGGCGGCCGTCGCCGGGCCGGCCTGGGCGAAGTCGCCGACCAGCGTCATCGACCGGCCCGGGCAGCGGCGCGCGACCATCCGCCACTGCATCGCGGTCAGCTCCTGCGCCTCGTCGACGACGACGTGCCCGAAGGACTGCTCGGGCGGGCCGTCGACCAGGCCCGCCGCCTCGTCCAGCAGCGGCACGTCGGCGTCGGTCCACGGCGCGCCGGGCGTGCGCAGCAGCAGGGCCCGTTCCTCGTCGGTGAGCTGCGGCAGGTACGCGGCCAGCGCGTCGGCGTCGGCCAGCAGGGCGTCGACGACCTCGCCGGGCACCAGCCGCGGCCAGATCTCCTCGACGGCCCGGTCGAGGTGCGGGTCGTCGAGCAGGGCGGCGCGGACGGCGTCCGCGTCGAACTCCTCGGCCCCGGTGGCGGGCGCGGCGTCGATGCCGAGGTTGCGCAGGTCCCGGGCCGCCATCCGGTCCAGGTCGACGCCGGTGAGCTGGGCGACCTCTGCGTCGAGGCGCTCCAGCACCTCCACCGTGCCGCGGGCCAGCGCGCCGGTCAGGGCGTCGACCAGCAGCTCCAGGAACAGCCGGCGCGCCCGGTTGTGGGCGAGCCCGCTGCCCTGCGCCGCCTGCCGCACCCCGGCGACCTCCTCCTCCGCCAGCCGGACCCACTCCCGCCCGACCCGGACCTCGAAGTCCCCGCCCGGGGCCTGCCGGGAGCGCACCGACGCGGCCAGCGCGTCGGCCAGTCCGGCACCGCCCTTGAGCCGGGCCGCCTCGAACCGGTCCACGGCGCCCGGCGCCACGCCGGCCAGCTCCGCGCACGTCGCCAGGACGACGTCGTTCTCCCCGAGCGAGGGCAGCACCTGGGAGATGTAGTCGAGGAAGCGCGCGTTCGGCCCCAGCACCAGCACGCCCCGCTCGGCCGCCTTGGGGAACGCGTACAGCACGTACGCGGCCCGGTGCAGCGCCACCACCGTCTTCCCGGTGCCCGGACCGCCCTGCACCACCGTCACCCCGCGGTGCGCGGAGCGGACGATCGCGTCCTGCTCCGCCTGGAGCGTCGCGACCGCCGTCCCCATCCGGCCCGTACGCCGCTCGCCGAGCGCCGCGGCCAACGGCCCGTCACCGACGACGTCCCCGGCGGTCGGCTCCGAGCCGTCCAGCAGCTCGTCGCTCACCCCGACCACCGTGCGGCCCGCCAGGCTCAGGTGCCGGCGGCGGCGCAGCCCCAGCGGGTGGACCGGCGTCGCCTCGTAGAAGGCCCGGGCCGCCTCCGCCCGCCAGTCCACCAGCAGCGGCAGCTCGTCCTCGTCCCGCTGCAGGCCCAGCCGCCCGATCCGCAGAACCGTCCCGTCCGCCAGGTCGATCCGGCCGAAGACCAGCCCGCCCTCGGCCCCCTCCAGCCGGCGCACCTCGCCCGCCAGCCGCCCGGCCGCCACCTCCCGCTCGTACACCTCGCCCGCGCCGTCCGCCGTCGACGCGAGCACCTGCCCCAGCTGCGCCCGCGCCCCGGCGAGCCGCTCGTCGAACAGCTCGCCGATGACGGACACCTGCGCCCGCTCCAGCTCCACCTGCTGTGCGGCGTTGTCGTTGATCTGCGACAAGGAAGAGCCCCTCTCGATTCGACCCGCCACTATGCAGAGGTAATCCGGGGAAGTAAATGTTGACTTGTCCGGGTTGAATGTGTCCCTCGATTCCCCGCACCGCGTTTTTCCCGGGCGGAAATTCCGGACGGCCGCCCGGACACCCCTCCCGTCCACGCGGAAACGGCCCCTCCCGGCCCGGCACGGGGGCGCCGCCGGACGCCGGCCCGGGCCCGCGGCACCCGCCCCGGCCGCACCCGAGACAGCCCCAACCACCCACCGTGCAAGGGATTTCGGGGCTCGGGCGTCGGTTCGCCGGGCCGCCTAGGCTCGGCGGCATGAACCGTACGATCCGCACCACCGAGGACGTCCTCGCCCTCCTCGACGGCCTCTTCCCGCCGGCCGAACCGTTCTGGGACCGCTTCTACGCGGACCGGTCCGCCGACCGCCCGTTCTTCGGGCCCGAACCGGACGAGAACCTGGTCTCCTGGCTCGACCGCGGCCTGCTGCCCCCGGCGCCCGGCCGGGCGCTCGACCTCGGCTGCGGCGCCGGCCGCAACGCCGTCCACCTGGCCTCGCTCGGCTTCGAGGTGGACGCCGTCGACCTCTCCGCCACCGCCGTCACCTGGGCCGAGGAGCGCGCCCGCGAGGCCGGCGCGGGGGCCGGCCCGCGGTTCCACCGGGCGAACATCTTCGAGGCCGAACTCCCCTGCGCCCACTACGACCTGGTCTACGACTCCGGCTGTCTGCACCACCTCCCGCCGCACCGCCGGATCAGTTACCTGGCGCTGCTCGACCGGGTGCTGGCGCCCGGCGGGCACTTCGCCGTCACCGCCTTCGCGGCCGGCGCGATGGGGTCCGAGCGGCCCGACGAGGAGCTCTACCGGCTCGGCGCGCTGGAGGGCGGCCTGGCCTACTCTCCGGACGAACTCCGGTCGCTGTTCCGTGAGTTCACGCCACTGGAGATCCGCCCGATGGCCGCCCAGGACCCGGACTCGCCGCTGTTCGGCGTCCCGTTCCTCCTCACGGCGCTCTTCCGACGGACCCACTGACCCCACGTCCCCGGACGTCAGTCCGACTCCCGCCCCACCGCCGCCTCGTACGCCAGCAGCGTGTCCACCACCAGCCGCCGCTGCGCCGCGCTGAGCGGCCTGAGGGCGGTGCGCCAGGCGGCGGCCCCCGGGGAGAGCCAGGCCTCGATGGCGGGCAGCCGGGCGGGGACGATCGCGACGATGCGGCGCCGGCGGTCGGCCTCGTCCTCGCGCCGTTCCAGGATGCCCTGCCGGCTGAGGTCGCCGACCATCAGGCTGACCGTGGTGGGGGCGACCTCCAGCCGGGCGGCGAGGTCGTTGACGCCCATCGGCCCGTCCAGCAGCAGGCAGGCCAGCAGCGACAGGTGACGCGGGGCCAGGGCGAAGCCGCGCAGCGGTTCCGGGACGGGGATCCGCTTGGCCCGCCCGACCAGCCGGGGCATCAGCAGCAGCATCGACCGCACGGCGTCGTCGAGCTCCTCCCCGCTCGGCGCCGGTACGTCGCGCGGCTCTCCCTCGGGCGTTGACATCGCCCACCCCTCTCCAGTTACCTTTGACATCAAAGCTGTTTTACGTGCAAAGCCAATCCATCGGCCCATGGTACGAACCGAACGGAACGGAGCTCCACCATGCCGCACCTGAGCCTGCACATCCGCGAGGAGTCCCTCGGCCCCGACGTCGAGCGGGCGCTCATCGCCGGCCTCACCGGAGCCGTCACCTCGGTCTTCGGCGAGCGGTTCCGCCCCCTGGTCGCGGTCGAGCTGATCGGGGTCCCGCAGCGCCGCCGGGGCATCGGCGGGCTGCCGACCGACGAGGTCGCACCGGTGGTCACGCTGAGCATGCGGGAGGCGGCCTACCACCTGCCGCAGGTCCCGGACGCGCCCGCCCGCCTGGTCGCGGCGGCCACCGCGGCGGTCACCGGGGTGCTCGGCGAGGCCGTCGGCCAGCAGACCGTGGTCACCGTCGACGGCGTACCGGCGGGCCGCTCCGGCGTCGGCGGCCAGGTCGCCTGACCGCCCGCGGCCCGACCGGCCGCCGACTCGCCGCCCGACCCGCGCACCGACCGCGCACCGACCGGCCTCCCGCACGCCGGCCGGGCACGAACCGACCGAACGCGGCACCGACCGGACGTGAACCAACCGGCCGCCGGCACCCGTCTCCTGAAGGGGGACCGGGCGCCGGCGGCCGGCCGCGTTCCGGCCGCCCGCGGCCGCACCCGCCCCCACCAGCCCGGATGCGCCGCGCCGACCCGCGCGCGGGCCCGAGCGCGCGCCCCGGTGATGCGCCGCAGGCCGCCCACGGCACCCGCCGCGCCCGGTCACATTCGCCCCATCAGTCCCACCAGCCCCAAAGGGAATCCGGGCGTCCGGCCGGAACCCGGCTTTGCGAGGGGCCGTCCGGTGGCATAGGTTTCGTCCGCCGTCGATGCGCCATCGACGCTGACCACCCCTCAACCCCGGGGCGGACGGCGGGCCGAGGAGCCGACGGCCGTACGCACAGGGGGGAGGAGCTGTCGTGCCGCAGGCCCGCGACCACGGGTCGACCGGGCGGCGAGGACGGACGGACGGCGCCGCGCACCAGCGGCCCACGGCCGGCGCGCGCCCGACCCCGACCAACTCCACCGGACACCCGAGGAACCGTCAGTTGCGCACCACCAGAGTCGTCACCGCCACCGCCGCTGCCCTCGTCTGCCTGGGCGCGCTCAGCGCCTGCGGCCCGGACAACGGCGGCCAGGACGCGGGCGGCACCGCCGCCCCGGCCGCGGCCGGCAGCACCCCCAGCACCAACCCCACCAAGCCCGCCGGCTCCGAGAAGGGCATCCCGGACAAGGCCTGGATGGACACCAAGAGCATCCCGATGGACGAGAGCTACCACTACACGCCGCTGGCGGCCAACGCCAAGCCGGTCTCCGGCCCGGTCCAGTTCAAGGGCATGGAGCTGTGCCACGCGGCGGTCGCCAAGGACGAGGAGCCGCTGTTCACCGGCACCGCCGCCGCCAAGGCCTCGGTCGGCTTCGGCGGGGACCGCTGGACGGCCCAGCAGACCCTGCTGTTCGTCGGTGACCCCACCCACAGCAGCGGCACCAAGCAGACCACCAACCTGGCCGAGGGCCACCTGACGGAGGCGCTCAAGAACTGCGCCAAGACCGCGCCCGGCGCCACCGTGAAGGTCGACAGCGCCCCGGACGCGCCCTACTTCGCCGCCGTTCTGACGGTCCCGCAGGCCGACGGCGGCGCCGTCACCCTGCACGAGTACGTGGTCAGCGACGGCGGTGCGGTCAGCGAGCTGGCCGTCTGGGCCACCACCAAGGCCGGCGCCCAGCCCAAGGACGCCTGGAAGGCGCCCGAGGACAAGTACGTCGGCACCGGGATGACGGCACCGATGTGCGAGGCCCTCCCGGGCTGCGACGGGCACTGACGCCGAACGGTCGCCGCCCCCACGGGTGCTGACCCTCCACGGGCACTGACCCTCCACGGGCGCCGATCCTCGACAGGCGCCCCACGGGCCCCGGAGCACGGGCGCCCACCCCCGTAGACGGCCGCCCGGCCCGTCCGGCACAGGGGACCGGACGGACCGGGCGGCTCCTTCACGCGCGAATCCACGCCCGACTCCACGCCCGAATTCACGCCCGAATCCACGCCCGCGAGACGGGCGACGCCAGGAGTCAGCCCCGCGGCACGGCCAGTTCCCGCTCCCGGCCGCCCCCGCCGCCGGGCACCGGCAGCACCACCCCGGAGGGTTCGAAGCCGGCCTTCCGGTACATCGCCTCGGCCCGCGGGTTGTCCTCGTGGACGAACAGCCGCACCCGCTCGATCCGCGGCTCGGTGAGCGACCACGCCCACTCCTGGACGGTCCGGATCAGGTCGAGCGCCAGCCCGGTGCCCCGCGCCTCCGGCCGGACGTAGACCGCGACCACGTGCGCCTGGTCGACCTCGATCACGTCGCCCTCCAGCGCGCCCGCCCCGCCCGGCCGCTCGACCAGCGCGGTCATGCTGCCGAGCCAGCGCCCGTCCGCGGCCTCCGCGACGAACTGCGCCACGTGCGGGTCCGTCGCGGCCCGGGTCGTGCGGTCCTGCCAGAACCCGTCGGGCCTGGTGACGGCCTGCTCGTGGGTCTCCAGGAAGGCCACGGCCGCGACCGGGTCCAGCAGTGCTTCCAGGCGGAGGTCCCTGGCCTGCTGCCAGTCCTCGATCCGTACCCGTCTGATGATGATGCCGGTGCTCATCGCGTGATCATTTCATCGTCCCCGACGGCCCCCGCAAGCGAATTCGGCGCCGCCGGGCCGGCCGGCTCCGCCCGGGACTCCTCCAGCAGCCGGGCCAGCAGCGCCGCCGGCCCCTCCGGCAGGCTGCCGTGGACGAGCTCGGTGCGGTGCACCAGCCGGGGCGCGGCGATCGGCGCGTACCCGATCCCGGGCGCCGCCGCGAGCACCGGCTCGGGCAGCAGGACCAGCCCGTGCCCGGCCGCCACCAGCGCGAGCAGTCCGTGCAGGTCGGTGCCCTGGTAGCGGGTGGCGGGCCGGAAGCCGTCGACCGCCGCGGCCGCGCGCAGCCGGGCCGCCGGGGGGGCGAGGTCGGGGGCGTCCAGCCAGCGGGCGGCGGAGAGGTCGGCGAGCGCGAGGCCGCCGCGGCCGGCCAGCGGGTGGCCGACGGGCAGCGCGACGGCGATCGGCCGCTCGGCCACCGCGACGGTGCGCAGCGGGCCGACGTCGGTCAGCGGCAGCGGGTCGCTGGGCGCGGCGAGCCCGTCGATCAGCGCGAGGTCGACCTCCCCGGTGGCGACCTGGGCGGGCAGCACGTCCTGGGCGAGCACCCGGACGACGGGTTCCGCCCGCGGATACGCCCGGCGCACCTCGCCGAGCGCACGCCCCAGCGTCGCCCCGACCGCCAGCGGGGTGGCCCCGAGCACCAGCCGGGCGCTCGGAGTGCCAACCAGGCGCGCGACGTCGGCGCGCGCCGCCTCCAGCCGGACCAGCAGCGGCGCGGCGTGCTCCAGCAGCCGCCGCCCGGCCGCGGTCGGGCCGACCGGACGGCGGTCCAGCAGCGCCGCCCCGAGGTCCGCCTCCAGCGCGGCGATCTGCTGGGAGACCGCGGACTGGGTGTAGCCGAGCTCCCGCGCCGCCTCCGAGAAGGAGGCGAGACGGGCGACGGTGACGAAAGTGCGCAGCTGCAGCGGGTCCACGGCGGTCATCAACCGATCTGATCGAAGCTTAAGGAATCATCGTTGGCGCTGATCTCGGGTGCGGGGTCAGGATAGCCGCATGACCTACCTGACCCCGCGGGTCGCCCTGATCGGCGACCGCTCCCCCGCCGTCCGCTCGCACGCCCGGATCCCGGGGCTGCTGGACGCCCTCGCCGAGCACGAGCACCTCGTCCTGGACGCCTACTGGATCCCCACCGGGGACGCCGCCGCGCCCGGCGCCCTGGACGGCTTCGACGCGGTCTGGCTGCTGCCCGGCAGCCCCTACCGCAGCGAGGCGGGCGCGCTGGCCGCCGTCCGGACCGCCCGCGAGCGCGGCATCCCCTTCCTCGGCACCTGCGCCGGGTTCCAGCACGCGGTGCTGGAGTACGCCCGCAACGTCTGCGGCCTGGCCGGCGCCGTCCACGGCGAGCAGCGGCCGGACGGGGAGCACCGGGTGATCGCCCCGCTGGCCTGCTCGCTGGTCGGCCACGAGGGGGCCGTCACGGTCACCCCCGGCAGCCTCGCCGAACGGGTCCTCGGCGCCACCCGCACCCTGGAGCGCTACCACTGCGCGTACGGGCTCAACAGCGCCTACCTGGACCGGCTGTCCGCGCACGGCCTGCGGTTCAGCGGCGCGGACGAGACCGGCGAGGTGCGCGTCCTGGAGCTGCCCGGCCACCCGTTCTTCCTGGCCTCGCTGTTCCAGCCGGAACTGGCCGGCGACGGCACCCGGGCGCACCCGATGATCCGCGCCCTGGCCGGGGCCGCCGTGGCCCACGCGGACGCCGTGGCCCCGGTGGCGAGCGCCTGACCCCGGACGGGCCCGCGGGGCGCCCGACCCGGCCTCACATCGGCAGGGACCGCAGCCGCACCGGCCCCTCCGGCCATCCGGCTCCCGCCACCAGCGGCGCCCACATGGTGCGCAGCGGCATCTCCGCCAGCCGTCCCTCCGGCTGTTCCACCGTCACCTCCTGCGCCACCTCCCGGAAGCCGAGCCCCCGGTAGTACGCGGCCAGCGGCGGGCGGCAGAACAGCAGGGCGTACCGGTGGCCGAGCGTGCGGGCGTGGTCGAGGGCGGCCCCGACCACGGTCCGCGCGAGGCCGCCGTGCCGCCGGTCGGGCGCGACGCAGACCCCGCCGACACCCATCACGGCCAGGTCGGTGCCGCCCGCGGTGAGCGGCAGCGGCAGCAGCCCGGTGTGGGCGACGAGCCGGCCGTCGGCGGCCCGGACGCCGAAGTGGATCTCCTTGGGCAGGAAGGCCAGCCCGGTGTACGCGACGCCGTACGGGTCGTCGCCGGGGCCGAGGATCTCCTCCTGCTCGGCGCGGCCGTACCGCGCGAGCCGTTCGACCACCGGCGCCCCGGCGAGCTGCGGCAGGGGTTCGGGCTCGGTCCCGGATCCGTCGGGCTCGGGTTCGCGTTCGGGTTCGAGCTCGGGCGAGAAACGATCATTCATCCCGCCATGCTCCCCTCCCGGCAGGGCCGTTCACCAGCCCTTTCCCGGCCACTCGGTCCGGCGGCCGTCGACATGACCGGGTCAACGAACCAGGTCCGACGTCCGTCGGCACTCCCGGTCCGACGGCCGTCGGCACGCCCGGACCGGCACGCCCGGACCGGCGCCCCCGAACCGGCGTCAGGCCGCCGCGCGCCGCGCCAGCTCCGCCCAGACCGCGTCCACCCGCGTCTCCAGCTCCGCCAGCCCGCCGCCGTTGTCGATCACCAGGTCCGCGATCGCCAGCCGGTCCTCCCGGGTGGCCTGCGCGGCCATCCGGGCCCGGGCCTCCTCCTCGGCCATCCCGCGCAGCCGCACCAGCCGGTCCAGCCGCACCTCGTCGGCCGCGTCCACCACCACGACCAGGTCGAACAGCGGCGCCAGGCCGTTCTCGGCCAGCAGCGGCACGTCGTGCACCACGACCGCGTCCGGCGCGGCCGCCGCCTCCAACTCGGCGGAGCGGGCCCGCACCAGCGGGTGGACGATCGCGTTCAGCGCCTTCAGCCGCTCCGGGTCGGCGAACACGACCGCCCCGAGCGCCGGACGGTCCAGCGCGCCGTCCGCCCGCAGCACCCCCGGTCCGAACTCGGCGACCACGGCCGCCAGACCGTCCGTCCCAGGGGCGACCACCTCACGGGCGATCACGTCGGAGTCCACGATCACCGCGCCGCGCGCGGCGAACAGCCGGGACACCTCGCTCTTGCCCGCGCCGATGCCACCCGTCAGTCCGATCTTCAGCATGGCGTCAGGCTACCGGCGCGGTACCGGCGGCGTCAGCGCGGGTTCTCGACGCGATCCGTCGACGCGGTCCCGCCCACGCGAACCCGCCCCTCAGCCCAGTTCCAGGCTCTCGCCCTCCCCCAGCACCGCCAGCTCCGCCCCCGTCCCCGGCCCCTCCGGCCCGACCAGCCGGGTCTGCACGGCGATCCCGACCGGGCTGAGCACCGCCTCGTGCACCGGCACCGCCCGGCGCGGCCCGGCCTCCCGGACGTAGTCGACCACCTCGGAGGCCTTGCTCCAGGGCGCCGCGAGCGGCAGCAGCAGGGTGTCCACCGCGTGCGGCGGCACGGTGAACGCGTCGCCGGGGTGGAACAGCCGGCCGTCGAAGAGGAAGCCGATGTTCCGCACCCGCGGGATGTCCCGGTGGATCTCCGCGTGCCACTCGCCGTGCACCGAGACGCCGAGCCCGCCGATCTCGAAGGCGTCGCCCTCGCCGACCACGCCGATCCGCTGCGCCACGCCCTCCAGCTGGGCGGCGACGGCCGTGTTGGTCCACACCCGCAGCGCCGGGTCGGCCGCCAGCGCGGCGCGCAGCCGGGACTCCTCGAAGTGGTCCATGTGCTCGTGGGTGATCAGGACGGCGTCCGCCCCGGCCAGTGCGGCGGGGTCGGTGAACGCCCCCGGGTCGACGACGACGGTGGTGTCCCCGTGCTCGACGCGTACGCAGGCGTGTCCGAACTTGGTGATTCGCATGCCGAAACCATACAGCAAGGCTGTACAGCAGTGCTGTACGAATTCCCGATAGACTCCTCCCATGACCAGCCAAGCCCCCCGCCCGGACACCCTGGAACTCGCCGCCGACCTGCGCGCCGCCCTCGGCAGCCTGGTCCGCTCCCTGCGCGGCGGCGACGAACTCCCGCAGAACCAGGCCGCCGTCCTCGGCCTGCTGGTCCGCGACGGGCGCACCTGCACGGTCGCCGAACTCGCCGCACTCCAGCGGGTCCGCCACCAGTCGATGGCCCGCACCGTCGCCCTGATGACCGAGGCCGGACTGGTCACCCAGCAGCCCCACCCCACCGACGGCCGCAAGCTGCTGGTCACCGCCACCGAGGCCGGCCGCACCGCGCTGTTCGACCAGCGCACCCGCCGCGAACACCTGATCGCCACCGCCATCGAGTCCCGCCTCAGCCCCGAGGAACAGCGCCTCCTGCACGCCGCCGTCCCCCTGCTGCGCCGCCTGCCCTGACCTCACCCGCCCCCGCGCCGACGGGTCTCCGGCCCCCTGCTAGGGTCCGGGGCCGTGACGGACCGGGCAGAGCAGCAGCACCAGGCCATGCGCGAGCACTTCCACCGCGCCGCCCACCGGCGGGGGTTCACCCTCTCCCCGGCCCAGGAGGCGGCGGCCGAGCGCCTCGGCCGGCTCGCCGGCGAACTGGCCCGCCCCGCCTGGCGGTTGCGCCGCCCACCGCGCCACCTCTACCTGTGGGGCCCGGTCGGCCGCGGCAAGAGCTGGCTCGTGGACACCTTCCTGGACGGCCTGCCCACCCCGCACAAACGGCGGCTGCACTTCCACGACTTCTTCCGCCGCCTGCACGAGGGGGTCGCCCAGCACGACACCGCCCCTCGGCGGTCCGCGCGCGACGGCGCCGCCGTCGACCGCGCCGTGGACGACCTGCTCGGCGACTGCCGGATCCTGGTCTTCGACGAGTTCCACGCCCACGACGCCGGCGACGCGATGCTCGTCGCCCGCCTCTTCCGCACCCTGCTGGACCGCCGGATCACCCTGGTCACCACGTCCAACTACCCGCCCGCCGGCCTCATGCCCGACCCGCTCTACCACCACCTCTTCGAGCCGACGATCCGGCTCATCGAGGAACGGATGGACGTCCTCGACGTCGCCGGCCCGGTCGACTTCCGCCGACCGGCCCAGGACCGACCGACCCAGGACCGACCGACCCAGGACCGACCGGTCCAGGACCAGCCCCCGCGCGACCAGCCCCCGCGCGACCTGCGCTTCGCCACCGGCGCCGTCCTGCGCCCCGGCCAGGAGGCGGCCGCCGGCCTTACCCCGCCCGGCCCCGGGGAGGCCGCCCCGGTGACCGCCCACCACCGCGAACTGCCCGCCCGCGCCGTACGCGAAGGAGCGGGCGAGGCCGAGGGCCTGGTCTGGTTCGGCTTCGACGCGCTCTGCGAGGGCCGCACCGCCGTCCCCGACTACCTGGCGCTCGCCGAACGCTTCCCCACCCTCGTCCTGGACGGCGTGCCGCCGCTCACCGAAGCCAGCGCGGACGGCCGCCAGCGCTTCGCCAACCTGGTGGACGTCTGCTGCGACCGCGACGTCCGGCTGGTCCTGATCGGCGCCGACCCGATGACCGGCCTGGACCCCGGCTCCCCGCTCCAGCGCGACCTGGACCGCACCGCCAGCCGCCTCGCCCTGCTCCGGCAGCCCTCGACCACGCCGTCACACCCGTCGGCCACGCCGTAGCGCCCGTCCGCGCGCGGCGGCGGCCGCCCCGGGGAAGCCGCTACGCCGCCCCGACCAGCGGCTTGACCGCCCGCGGGGCCGGGATCGCCGCCGGCTCGATCTCCGGCAGCTCGACGTGCTCGCTCAGCCCGAACCGCCGGTGCAGCCGCCGCAGCGGGGCGGGCGCCCACCAGTTGAACTCGCCGAACAGGCTCATCGCGGCGGGCACCAGCAGGCACCGCACCAGGGTGGCGTCCACCGCCACGGCGACGGCCAGCGCGATGCCCATCTGCTTGACCATCAGCATGTCCCCGAGCGCGAAGCCGGCGAAGACGATCACCATCAGCAGCGCCGCCGAGGTGATGATCCGACCGCTGCGCTGCAGGCCCAGCTCCACCGCCCGGGTACAGCTGTGGCCCTTGTCCCGCAGCTCCTTGATCCGGGCGAGCAGGAACACCTCGTAGTCCATCGACAGCCCGAAGGCGAAGGCGAAGACCAGCACCGGGATGAAGGTCTCCAGCCCGCCGGTCGGGCTGAACCCGAGCAGCCCGCTGAACCAGCCGTCCTGGAACACCAGGGTGAGCGCGCCGAGCGAGGCACCCAGCGAGAGCAGGTTCATCAGCAGCGCCTTGACCGGCATCACCACCGAGCCGGTCATCAGGAAGAGCAGCACCAGCGTGCCGACCGCGACCAGGCCGAGCGCCCACGGTCCGCGCGAGAGCAGTTCGTCCTGGAAGTCCACCACCGAGGCCGCGCCGCCGGTGACGTAGGTGGTCAGCCCGCCGCGGTCGGCCCGCAGCTCCTTCACCACCTGCTCGGCCTGCGCGCCCTGCGGGTCCCCGTGCACCAGCACGTCGACCGTGGAGACGGCGTCGCTCACCGGCGACACGGCCCGCACCCCGCTCACCCCGGGCAGCTTCGCGACCACCTCGTCCGCGTACGCCTGCGCCACCGGCGCCCCGCCCTCGACCACCACCGTGACCGGCGCGGCGGAGGCCTGCGGGAAGCGCTGGTCGATCGTCTCGGCGACCTGCCGCCCGGCCGAGGAGGCGGGCAGCACCGCGGCTCCGGAGCTGCGCATGTCGGCGTGCAGGAACGGCGCCCCGGCCGCCATCAGCAGCGCCACCGAGGCGAGCGCGACCACGACCGCCCGCTTGCGCACCCGGCGCACGGTCCGGCTGAAGAACCCCTCGTCCGCCACGGGCGCGGCCGGCGCCTTGATCCGCGCCCCGGCGAAGCCGAGCAGGGCGGGGACCAGGGTCAGCGCGGCGGCGACGGCGATCACCACCACGCTCACCCCGGCCGCGGCCACCGCGCCGAGCACCGGGCTGGTGAAGACGAACAGGCCCGAGAGCGCGACGGCGACGGTCAGCCCGGAGAAGGCCACGGTGCGCCCGGCGGTCGCCGCGGTCCGTTCGACGGCGGCGGCGATGCCCGCGCCGTGGCCGCGCTCCTCGCGGAAACGATTCACCATGAGCAGCGCGTAGTCGATCGAGAGCCCGAGCCCCAGCACCGTGGCGATCGGCAGCACGCTCGTGTCGATGTCCATGATCTTGCTGAACCCGAACATGGCCAGCAGCGCGCCGCCCACCGAGGCGACCGCCCCGATCGCCGGCAGCGAGGCCGCCGCCAGCCCGCCGAAGACCAGCACCATGACGATCAGCGTCAGCGGCAGCGTCACCAGCTCGCCGAACCGGGTGTCCCGCTCGGTCTGCTTCTTGACCTCCTGCTGGAGCACCAGGTCCCCGCCGACCGTGACGTGCGCGCCGCCCGTCCCGTCCAACGCGCCGAGCCGCTGGGTGACGGCGTCGGTCTGGACGGTGGTCGCGGTGTCGGCCATCCGGACGGTGACCAGGCTCGCCGTCCCGTCGGCGGAGCGCAGCGCGGCCGGTGCCGGGCCGGTGCCGTACGCGTCGAGCGCGGAGGAGACCCCGGGCAGTGCGGCGATCTCGGCGGTGGCCTTCTCGACGGCGGCCCTGACCGCCGGATCGTCCACCGGCCTGCCGTCCACCACGGCGGTGACGGTGCCCTTGGCCGGGTCGGCCGCGGTGACCACCGCGCTGCCCCGGTCGGCCTCGGCGGTGGCGGAGGAGGCCCCGGCCACCGAGCCCTCGAAGACCCGGCCCCCGATCAGGACGCCGGCCACCAGGACGACGGCCCACAGGCCGAGCACCCAGCGGCGGTGGCGGAAGCAGAACCGGCCGACGGCCGCGAGCCGGCCGCCCACGACGGTGGGGGGGGCGGAAGAGGGGTTGCGCATGAAGGAGCCTTTCGGGCAGCTCCCCTCAATGTAGGTGCAACCAGAAGTTCGTCCTATAGACGGGCAATGAGCCTCATCTCACATTTACCTTCACATAAAGAACACATCAGTTGCAAAAGGCAAAAGTCATTGCGGAAAACGAAATGGGCCCCACCCGGAAATTCCGGGTGGGGCCCACCGTCTAGCTATCGGCTAGCGGGAAGCGAGAGCCTCAGCTCTGGCCGCCGGCCAGCTTCTCGCGCAGGGCGGCCAGGGCCTCGTCGGAGGCCAGGGCGCCCGAGCCCTCGTCGCTGCTGGACGAGTAGGAACCACCGGCGGCAGCGGCGACGGCGTCGCCACCCTCCTCGGCGGCCTGGGCGTCGGCCTCGCGGCTCTTGATGACCTGGGCCTGGTGCTGCTCGAAGCGGGCCTGGGCCTCGGCGTACTGCCGCTCCCACTCCTCGCGCTGCTTCTCGAAGCCGGGCAGCCAGTCGTTCGCCTCGGGGTCGAAGCCCTCCGGGTAGATGTAGTTGCCCTGGTCGTCGTACGAGGCGGCCATGCCGTACAGGGTCGGGTCGAACTCGACCTCGGCCGGGTTGGCACCCAGGGCCTCGTTGGCCTGCTTGAGCGACAGGCTGATGCGGCGACGCTCGAGGTCGATGTCGATGACCTTGACGAAGATCTCGTCGCCGACCTGGACGACCTGCTCCGGGATCTCGACGTGGCGCTCGGCCAGCTCGGAGATGTGGACCAGACCCTCGATGCCCTCGTCCACGCGGACGAACGCACCGAACGGAACCAGCTTGGTGACCTTACCCGGAACGACCTGGCCGATCTGGTGGGTACGGGCGAACTGCTGCCACGGGTCCTCCTGGGTCGCCTTCAGCGACAGGGAGACGCGCTCGCGGTCCATGTCGACGTCGAGGACCTCGACGGTGACCTCCTGGCCGACCTCGACAACCTCGGACGGGTGGTCGATGTGCTTCCAGGACAGCTCGGAGACGTGCACGAGGCCGTCGACGCCACCCAGGTCCACGAAGGCACCGAAGTTGACGATCGAGGAGACGACGCCGGAGCGCACCTGGCCCTTCTGCAGGGTGGTGAGGAAGGTCTGGCGGACCTCGCTCTGGGTCTGCTCCAGCCAGGCACGGCGGGACAGGACCACGTTGTTGCGGTTCTTGTCCAGCTCGATGATCTTGGCCTCGAGCTCCTTGCCCACGTAGGGCTGGAGGTCGCGGACGCGACGCATCTCGACGAGCGAGGCGGGGAGGAAGCCGCGGAGGCCGATGTCGAGGATGAGACCACCCTTGACGACCTCGATGACGGTACCGGTGACGATGCCGTCCTCTTCCTTGATCTTCTCGATCGTGCCCCAGGCACGCTCGTACTGAGCGCGCTTCTTGGACAGGATGAGACGACCCTCCTTGTCCTCCTTCTGGAGAACCAGGGCCTCGATGTTGTCACCGACGGCGACGACCTCGTGCGGGTCAACGTCGTGCTTGATCGAGAGCTCGCGGGACGGGATGACGCCCTCGGTCTTGTAACCGATGTCGAGGAGGACCTCGTCACGGTCGACCTTCACGATGACGCCCTCGACGATGTCGCCATCGTTGAAGTACTTGATGGTCTCGTCGATGGCGGCGAGGAAGGCCTCCGCGTCGCCGATGTCGTTGACCGCGACCTGCGGGGTGGTGCTGAGGGAGGAGTCGGTGGGGCTCGTCATTAGGAAAAGGGCTCCGGTACGGACATGAAAGTCGTAGGTAATGCCACGCGGAGGGCCCGTATCGCTCCCACCGAAAGCCGGACAGCCAAGAACACGGCGCACCGAAATTCCCGTACAACGAGAACCGGCGTCCGTCTTGCGACCGTGGGGTCTTCGACAGATGCGAGCGCGACCTGCTCCGTCCGAGGCGCGCAGGCCCGCAGCGCAACTTGTAGCATACGGGGACGGCCAGGCACGGTCAATGCCGAAGGACGGCAAGACGGTGGAGCCCGGTACGGATCAGGCCATATCCTCCGAATGCGCGCCTCTCGGCGGCGCCCGAAGGGGCCTTGTCCCCGGATGCCACCGCCAGGAGCCGGACCCTCACGGGCCGGTTCGCGGCAGCGGCGCTTCCGCACTCCATACCCTACGCGATGGGCATTGTCACCGTGGCCACCACCCCCCAGCCGGACCTGCACGATCTTGACACCTCCGCCGGGCGTGTCGAGGAGGAGGACGGCGACGACGCGATCCGCCGGGAGGCCGGCACCGGTGAGAGCAGCCGGGCCAGCCGGCACTGGTGGGACCGCAACGCCGACGAGTACCAGGACGAGCACGGCGAGTTCCTCGGCGACGACCGCTTCACCTGGTGCCCCGAGGGCCTGGACGAGGCCGACGCCCGGCTGCTCGGCGAGGTGGCCGGCCGGGACGTGCTGGAGATCGGCGCCGGCGCCGCCCAGTGCTCCCGCTGGCTGGCCGGGCGCGGCGCCCGCCCCGTCGCCCTGGACATCTCCTACCGCCAGCTCCAGCACTCCCGCCGGATCGACCTCGGCCGCGGCACCGAGCCCGTCGCCGTCGTCCAGGCCGACGCCGCCGTGCTGCCCTTCGCCGACGCCTCCTTCGACCTCGCCTGCTCCGCCTACGGCGCCGTCCCGTTCAGCGCCGACACCGCCGCGCTGATGCGCGAGGTGCACCGGGTGCTGCGGCCCGGCGGGCGCTGGGTGTTCTCGGTGACCCACCCGATCCGCTGGGCCTTCCCCGACGAACCCGGCGTCGAGGGCCTCACCGCGGTGTCCTCCTACTTCGACCGCACCCCGTACGTCGAGCAGGACGAGCAGGGGCGCGCCACCTACGTCGAGCACCACCGCACCCTCGGCGACCGGGTCCGCGAGCTCGTCGCCGCCGGCTTCCGGCTGGTGGACCTGGTCGAGCCCGAGTGGCCGGCCGGCCTGGAGCAGGAGTGGGGCGGCTGGTCCCCGCTGCGCGGACGGCTGATCCCCGGCACGGCGATCTTCGTCACCGAGCGGGGCTGACCTTGCCTCCGGTCCGGGGCGACCTGCCCGTCCGCACCGCCCTGCCCGCCCTGCACCGCGCGCTGGACGAGCACGGCACCGCCGTCCTCGCCGCGCCGCCCGGCACCGGCAAGACCACGCTGGTGCCGCTGGCGCTGGCCGGGCTGCTCGCCGACGGCCGGCCCGTGCGCCGGGTGCTGGTCGCCGAACCGCGCCGGCTCGCCGTCCGGGCCGCCGCCCGGCGGATGGCCTGGCTGCTCGGCTCCTCCGTGGGCCGCGAGGTCGGGTACACCGTGCGCGGCGAGCGGCGCGTCGGGCCGGAGACGGTGGTCGAGGTGGTCACCACCGGCGTGCTGCTGCAGCGGCTCCAGCGCGACCAGGAGCTGCCCGGGGTGGACGTGGTGGTGCTGGACGAGTGCCACGAACGGCACCTGGACGCCGACACGGCGCTCGCCTTCCTGCTGGACGTCCGGGCGGCGCTGCGGCCGGAGCTGGGGGTGGTCTGCGCCTCGGCGACCTCCGACACCGAGGCCTGGGCCGAACTGCTCGGCGGCGCCCCGGTGGTGGAGGCGCACGGGACCTCGCACCCGGTGGACGTGGTCTGGGCGCCGCCGCCGCGCGCCGTCCGGCCCGCGCACGGCACCCGGGTGGACCCGGCGCTGCTCGACCACGTGGCTTCGACCGTCCGGCGGGCGCTGAACGAGCGCGAGGGCGACGTGCTCTGCTTCCTGCCGGGCGTCGGCGAGATCGCCCGGGTCGCCGGGCAGCTGGGCGGCCTGTCGGTGGACGTCCTGCAGCTGCACGGGCGCGCCCCGCAGTCCGTCCAGGACGCGGCGCTCTCTCCCGGGGAGCAGCGGCGGGTGGTGCTGGCCACCGCCGTCGCCGAGTCCTCGCTCACCGTGCCGGGCGTCCGGGTCGTGGTGGACGCCGGGCTGGCCCGCGAACCGCGCACCGACCACGCCCGGGGGCTGGCCGGGCTGGTCACCGTCCGGGCCTCGCTCGCCGCCGCCCGCCAGCGGGCCGGCCGCGCGGGGCGCGAGGCCCCCGGCACCGTCTACCGCTGCTGGCACGAGGCGGAGGACGCCCGCGCCGCGCGGTTCCCCACCCCGGAGATCGCGCTCGCCGACCTCACGTCGTTCGCTCTCCAGGCCGCCTGCTGGGGCGACCCGGACGCCACCGGCCTCGCCCTGCCCGACGCGCCCCCGGCGGGCGCGATGGCCGCCGCCCGGCAGACGCTGCTCGCCCTCGGGGCGGTCTCCTCGGACGGGCGGGCCACGGCGCGGGGCGTCCGGCTCGCCCGCACGGGGCTGCACCCCCGGCTGGGGCGCGCCCTGGTCGACGGTGCTCCGGCGGTCGGCGCGCGGCGGGCGGCCGAGGTGGTCGCGCTGCTCTCGGAGGAGCCGCCGCGGGCGCTGGGGGACGACCTCGGGGTGGTGTGGCGGACGGTTCGTTCCTCCAAGGACCCCTACGCGGGCCGCTGGCGCGACGAAGTCCGCCGCCTGCTCCGCGCCGCCTCCGACGAGCCGGTCACCCAGCTCTCCGACGCGACCGCCGCCGGGCTCGTCGTGGCGCTCGCCTTCCCCGAGCGGATCGCCCGCGCCCGCGTCGAACGGCCCGCCCCGGGCGAGCGCAGCCCGTACCTGATGGCCTCCGGCACGGCCGCTGAGCTCGCTCCGGACACCCGGCTCGGCGCCGTGCCCTGGCTCGCCGTCGCGGTCGCCGACCGCCCGGCGGGCTCGCACTCGGCGCGGGTGCTGCACGCGGCGGCGCTGGACGAGGCCACCGCGCTGCTCGCCGGTGCGGCGCTGCTCGACGGTCGCGAGGAGGTCCACTGGGACACCCGGCGGGGCGAGGTCGTCTCGCGCCGGGTGGAGTCGCTGGGCGCGATCGAGCTCGCCGAGAAGCCGCTGACCCGCCCTGATCCCGCCTTGGTCCGCACCGCCCTCCTCGAAGGCCTCGCGCGCGAGGGCGTCAGCACGCTGCTGAGCTTCCCGTCCAACCTGCGCGAGCGTCTGGCCTTCCTGCACGCCGCCATCGGCGCCCCCTGGCCCGACGTCAGCGACGAGGCTCTGCTGGAGCGCGCCGAGGAGTGGCTGGAGCCCGAACTCTCCCGCGCCCGCCGCCGCACCGACCTGGCCCGCATTGACACGACGTCCGCCCTCCAGCGCCTACTGCCGTGGTCCACCGGCGACGCCGCTCGCCTGGACGAGTTGGCCCCCGAACGCATCACCGTGCCGTCAGGTTCGAAGATACGAGTCGACTACAGCACCGAACACCCGGTGCTGGCGGTCAAGTTGCAGGAACTCTTCGGCTGGAAGGCTGCCCCCGCCCTGGCCGGAGGCCGCATACCGTTGACCATCCACCTCCTCTCCCCCGCCGGCCGCACCGCCGCCGTCACCGGTGACCTGGAGAGCTTCTGGCGCGAGGGCTACCGAGCCGTCCGAGCGGATTTGAGGGGCCGCTACCCCCGCCACCCCTGGCCCGAAGACCCGACCACGGCAGAGCCGACGAGACGCACCAACGCCCGGAAGTAGGGCGTCGGTCCCAGCCGGTCGTGACGACAGGCAGAGCGACGAAGGCCGAACCGTCCACCTCGTCGGAAGCAGGGCAGCCGGGCCGCCGGGCCGAGCCGGTCAGGAACGCTGAACGAGTCGATGCGGGCCGAGGAAGTAGGACAGGGCGGCGTGCGACGGCCCGTCCGGGACCCCGCCGCTCGTCAGCAGCTTCACCACCTCGCTTTCCGGTACCCACTCCACACGGCTCGCCTCGGACACGTCCTCGGGTTCGCCGATCCGGGTGCAGCCGGTGACGTGGTAGGCGTGGAAGTGCGCGTCGCCGATGCCGGCCATGGCGTCGTACTCGGTCAGCAGCTCCACCCGGCCGGGGCGCCACCCGGTCTCCTCCTCGACCTCCCGGGCGACGGCCGCCGCCGGTTCCTCGCCGGGCTCGACCCATCCGGCCGGCACCTCCCAGCCCCAGTGGCCGGTGATGAACCGGTGCCGGTAGAGGAGGAGGAATTCGCCGGCCCCGTTGGTGACGACGGCGGTGGTCGAGGAGCGGGGGTAGCGGAGAACGTGGTGGTCGATCCGGCCGACACCGGGGATGTCGACGTCGTCGAGCCAGAGTTCGACCCATGGGCTCCCGTACACCTGCCGCCGCCCGAACACCTGCCATTCCACGAGGAGCCTCCTTCAGACGCGCATCAGTTGCGCCCCGACTCTCCCACGCGTGACGGAGTCCGGCCGCTACGGGAGCCTGTCACCAGGGCACGGTTCCACCGTCGTCGAAGAATCCGCCGGTCGGCCCGTCGTCGGGCAGGGTCGCGAGGCGAATCGCGATCGCCGCGCCCTGCTGGGGAGTGCGGACGCCCTGGAAGCCGTTGAGGTCGGTGGCGGTGTAGCCGGGGCAGCCGGAGTTGATCAGGATGTCGGTGTCGCTCAGTTCCTTGGCGTACTGGACGGTGACGGCGTTGAGGAAGGTCTTGGACGCCAAGTACGCGGCGGGCACCAGGCCCATGTCGATGCCGGGCGTGGTCTGCAGGGTGAGCGAGCCGACGCTGCTGGACATGTTCACGATCCGCGGCGCTGCCGAGCCGCGCAGCATGGGCAGCATCGCGTTGGTGACGCGGATGACCCCGATCACGTTGGTTTCCACGACGACTCGTACGGTCTCCGGATCGACCGTGGTGGGCGTCTGCGGCATGCCACCGGTGATCGCGGCGTTGTTGACCAGGACGTCGAGCCCTCCGGCCCGGTCGGCGATCAACTCGGCCGCGGCGGCCACACTCGCGTCGTCCGCCACATCGAGCGGAACGCCGAACGCGTCGGTCCCGGCGGCGCGCAGCTTCTCCACCGCGCTGTCGCGGCGCTGTTGATCCCGCGCGCCCACGCCGATTCGCCAGCCGAGGGCGCCCAGGCCCGCCGCGATCTCGTATCCGATTCCCTTGTTCGCGCCGGTCACCAGCGCGATCGTCTGTTCACTCATGTCGTCAAGCGTGGTGCGGACTCGGGTGGGACGTCCAAGACCGACTGGGTGGCCGGTGATACCGCACGGATATCGGTCGAGGTGGGCGCCGGATACGATGCCGCGGTGGAGACGCGGGAGCTGCGGTACTTCGTCGCCGTCGCCGAGGAGTTGCACTTCGGGCGGGCGGCGCAGCGGCTCGCCATGGCGCAACCACCGCTGTCGCGGGCGATCCAGCAGCTCGAGCGGCGGCTCGGAGTGGTGCTGCTGCACCGCACCGCTCGCGCGGTCGCCCTGACCGAGGCCGGATCGGTGCTTCTGCGGGAGGCCCGGGCCGCACTCGACGCGGTCGAGGCCGCCGAGCGCCGCACCCGCCGCGCGGCTGCCGAACGACCCGGTGTGGTGCTGGCCACGAAAGCCGGAGCATCCAGCGAACTGTTGTCGAAGCTGCTGGACGCCTACGCCGCCGAGCCCGGCGCGGTCGCCGTCGAGGTGATGCTGTGCGGGCCCGGCGAGCAGGAAGGGCTGCTGCGCGACGGGCGTGCCGACGTCGCTCTACTCCACCGGCCCTTCGACACGACGGCCGGACTCGACACCGAGGACCTGCACACCGAACAGCAGGTCGTGGTCCTGCCCGCGGGGCACCCCTTGGCCAACCGGCCCGAGCTGTCGATGGCCGAGGTCACCACCCTGACGGACCTGCCCCTGCCACGCTGGCCCCGACGGGACGGAAGGTATCCGGACGGCTCCGGCCCGCAGGTGCGCGACCACACCCAGCTGTTCCAACTGATCGCCCTCGGACGGGCCTGCGCGCTCGTGCCCGAGTCCCTCCGTGCCAACCTGCGCGACGCGCATGCGAGGGTGCCAGTGCCGGACGCACCGGCCGTCACGACCGTCATCGCCTGGCCCCCACACAGCAGATCCCAAGCCGTCGCCGACCTCGTCCGCACCGCGACACGCCTCTAGCTAGCGCACCGCGGGGATTGCCCCGGAGCGCCAGTCGGCCAGCCGCTTGCGGATGCTCGCCACCATCGGCAGTCCCTCGGTCTCGGCCGGGGCGAACCACGCGACCTCGTAGGACTCGTCGGACGCCCGCAGTTGTCCGCCGAGCGGGCGTCCGAGGAGGCAGATGGAGAACTCCTGGCGGACCTCGCCGTCGTCGTAGGCGAAGACGTGGCCGGGGTCGGTGTAGGTGCCGACGATCCCGGTGATCTCGACGTCGATCCCGGTCTCCTCGCGCGTCTCGCGGATGCCGCACCCGGCGAGCGACTCGCCGATCTCCATTTTCCCGCCGGGCAGGGCCCACATCCCGTTGTCCGTGCGGCGCTGGAGCAGAACGCGGCCCGCGTCGTCGACCACGACGACGGACGCGGCCGGGACCAGCGAGTTCGCCGCAGGAGCGTCCGGGTCGTCCTCGTAGTCACGCCTGGGCATGATCCACCACCTCCGTTACCGGTCCGGTCCACACGTCGCGCCCCTTTGCCCACAAGTCCTCGATGTGACAGGCGAAGCGATCGAACACGCCGTCGTCCTGCGACCGCCTGAAGTGCATCATCGGGGCGTCGTGGCCGATCCTACCGGGCAGCAGTGGCGTGACGATCATGTCGTCGTCGAAGCGGAAGACGCTGAGCGAAACGTGTGCGGTCTCATAGCGTGCCTCGATCGACGTGTCCCGCAGCTTGGCCAGTTCGGACAGGGTGACCTCGATCCGGGTCGACAAGGTCAGGGGGACGTCCTCCTCCAGCTCGCGCTGACGAGTGACCGGGTGTCCTGGCTCGCCAAGGATGAAGCGGGTCCGAACGCCGGCCGCTGCCTTCTGTCGAAGCAGGCTGCCGAAGTTCGCATGTTCCAGCCACAGGAAGTAATTGGTGTACCCGGCGAACGTCAGCTCTCGGGTTGCCCCCCTTATCAACTGACGCCACAGCGTGGCGGGCGCTGCCGACCGGTACGGGTACATCTGCACCAGCTCCCGGTCCGGGCCCGACTTCACGAGCTGCTGCACGGATGGCCAGAGCACGGCTTCCTCCTCACCGAGAGCCCGACTGGCCGCTGTGCGGTGCCGGGCGTGGGGCTCACGCGACGGGTTCGCGAGCCACCTGTCGACGGTTTTGGGGTCGACACCGCACACACGCGCGAGCTTGGACGAGGTCATGTTGGCACGGGCCATTGCGTCACGGAGTGGGCTGTTCACCGGCTGGCCTTCCACGTTAGGGACGTTTCAAGGTCTACCAGCCAGACGTCCTAAATGTCCTGCAAACGCGGTATGACGTCCCGTCGGACTGCCCGACGATTCGAGCGTGACAGATGCCGCGCCACCCACCTGGGTCGAGAACCGGCCGGAGCCTGAATTCACGGATACCAGTTCGGCACGGCAATTCCTCCGATAAACATCCAATCTTTATTACCAAGCCGATAAATGGCGCCATATCAGTCACGCGAAGCGTGATTTCGCGCTCCTTCGCAATCCCCCTCTTCGCTCCCGCCGAGGTCTCCCCCATGCTCACTGCCCGCCGCCCCCGCATGTTCGTCGCGCGCCTCGACTCCCGCGCCGAATCCACCCCCCTGGCCCGGTACTTGCTCCGGGCCTACCTCTCCGGGCTGCCCTACGGGGAGCGCTACCGCGACACCGCCGAGCTCCTCCTCGGCGAACTCTTCGCCAACGCCGTCCAGCACTCCGACGCCCCCGACGACCGCCGCATCGAGATCCGCTTCTCCCTCCCCGACACCCGCCTCCGCATCGAAGTCCACGACGCCGCCAGCGGCCACCCCGCCCTCCACACCGCCACCCCCGACGACGAGCACGGACGCGGCCTCTTCCTCGTCAACGAGCTCGCCGAACGCTGGGGCTGTGCCTCCCGCCCCGGCGGCATCGGCAAGTTCGTCTGGGCCCTCATCGCCCCCTCCACCACCCTCGCCTGAGAGCCCCATCCGCCATGCACCTCACCACCCTCGCCGGCCACGCCCTCTCCCGAGGCCGCACCCCCGCCGACACCTACGCCCTCCTCGCCCGCCGCACCCACAAGCCCCTCCCCTCCGCCCGCGCCGTCTGCCTCGCCCTCCACATCCCCCTCGCCGAAACCACCCGCCGCCTCAACGACTGCTACGACGCCCTCCTCGCCAACCCCCGCACGGGCTCCGAGACCGACACCGGCGAACTCCTCGAAGCCCTCGGCGTCTTCGACATCCCCAAGTCCCTCACCGACACCGAACTCACCGTGGTTTCTCTCTTCCTCACCGCTGTCGACGCCATGGGCGGCATCCGCGCCGGCCACCAGCACGGCCTCCAGCGCTGGTTCACCACCGGCAACCTCACCGCCGCCTACCTCTCCCTCGCCGCAGCCCACCCCCTCCCCCGCACCGGCGACCCCGCCACCTACTGGACCACCCTCGTCACCGCCGGCGAACTCCTCACCACCACCCCCAACCCCGACACCCGCATCAAATACGCCCTCACCCACTGCCACGCCCAAGCCACCCAGACCTGACCCCCGCGCACCAGAAGTCGACCCCGCCGACTTCTCGTGCACTCCACCCCACCGCGCCACCGCGTGAGAACCGACAAACCGCCCCCACCCCGCCGAACAAGCTTCCGCCTCAACGACCGCTCCGGCCACGCGAATCCCTCCGTGCCACAGCCGGAGCGCCCCGAAAGCTCCCGCCCCCATCGGGGCGGGGTCGTAACAACTCGGTTCAACAGCCGTGTTGTTGAAGTGATCAGAAAATCCACCGACAAGAGGAGGACGTATGACGCGGACGCCCGTGCCGTGGGGCATCAGCAGGATGGGCCCCTACGCAACCACTGCCACGCTCCCGGCGTACACGCCCGTGATCGACCCCGAGACGCAGATCGCCGTCATCGTGGACGAGAGCGGCCGGACGGTCGAGCTCGGAAGCCACGGCACCAGCACCAGCGGTGTCACGCCCACCCACACCAGCCCCGGCGACGGCGCCAAGCCGGGTGGGGCCACCGACAGCGACGTCACCGAGACCTACGACCAGGACCAGAGCTCCGGCTGATGAACCACCAAGGCAGGTCGGTGCTGGTACTGACCAATGTCTCCGATGTGACAGCGGACGCGGTGCTGCGGCTGCTCGCCGAGCGCCGCGTTCCGGTGGTCCGTCTCGACCCCGGCACCGACCTGCACGCGGGTGCCTCGCTGACCGCCGCGTACCGTACGGGCAGTCAGCGGGGCACCCTCCGCACGTCGAGCCGCGAACTCGACCTCACGGCCGTTCGATCCGTCTGGGTCCGCAGGCCGTCGCCCTACCAGGGGCCGCCCCACCTCGACGGCCAGGAGCGCCGGTTCGCCGCCTCGCAGGCGTTCTGGGGAACGGGCGGCGTCCTGGCCTCCCTCCCTGGGGCGCACTACGTGAACCACCCCTGGCACAACCGGGCAGCGGAGCACAAGCCCGCTCAGCTCGCCACCGCACAGCGCTGCGGATTCCACGTGCCCGACACCCTGATCACCGACAACGCTGACGAAGCACGGGAGTTCACCGCCCGCCAAGCCGACGGCGCGGTCTACAAACCCGTGTGGAACACCCCGTACTCGGTCAGCGGGCACGCCCAGGCCGTCTGGGTCCGCGAAGTCCGCGACCACGAGATCACCGAGGCCGTGACGGCGTGTCCGCACATGTTCCAGGCCAGGGTTCCCAAGGCCTTCGACACCCGGCTGACCGCGGTCGGAGGCCGACTGTTCGCCGCCCGCATCGACAGCCCGGAGCTCGACTGGCGACACCGACAGGACCGGATGCGCTGCAGCCCGATCGACGTCCCCACGCCGGTCGCCGAGTCCGTCGCCCGCTATCTCGCCGCCTTCCAACTGACCTTCGGCGCCTTCGACTTCGCCGTCACCACCGAGGGCACGTGGTACTTCCTGGAGTGCAACCCCAACGGGCAATGGGCATGGCAGCCGACCGGGATCACCAACGGGATCGCCCTCGCGATCGCCGACCAACTGGAAAGGGTCCACGACCAATGACCGCATCCGACACGCTGCGCGCCGCCCTGGTCGACCGGCTCCGCGAGAGCGGCACGCTCACCGATCCGGCGTGGGGCGAGGCTGTCGCTGCCGTACCGCGCGAGTTGTTCGTCGGCGGCTACTTCGTACCGGTCGAGGGCAGCAGCCCGACCGGCTACCGTGCCGTGCGCCGTGGTGACGCCGGGTGGCTGGAGGGGGTCTACGCCGACCGGACCCTCATCACCCAACTCGACGGCCGCACCTGCCCGGAGGACGTCGGAGGGCAGCCGGTGACCGGCACGCCGACGTCGTCCTCCACCCTGCCCTCGCTCGTGCTGGGCATGTGGCAGCGGCTCGGTGCGGAGGTCGGTCACCGGGTGCTCGAAGTCGGCACCGGGACCGGCTACTCGACCGCCCTCGGCGCGCACCGCCTCGGCGCGGGGAACCTCACCAGCATCGAGTACGACCCCCGGGTCGCCGAACGCGCGGCCGCCGCCGTCCGGGCCGCCGGCTTCGCCCCGCGGCTCGTCACCGGCGACGGTCTCGGCGGGGATCCGAACGGCGGCGTCTTCGACCGGCTGATCGCGACGTGCTCGGTCCGGTACCTGCCGATGGCCTGGCTCCGCCAGGTGAGGCCGGGCGGCCGGATCCTGGCCACCCTGTCCGGGTGGAGCTACGCCAACGCCCTGGCACTGCTCGACGTGACCAGCCCCGGCGAGGCCACCGGCCGGTTCCTGCCCGGGTACACCAGCTTCATGATCGCCCGGCCCCACGACCGGCCGCCGCGCCCCGTCCTGGCCCTGCTCCCGGGAGCGGAGCGCGCGAGCCGGATCGACCCCGCGAAGCTCGACACCTGGACCGGGAGTTGGGTCGCACAGCTCGCGGCGCCCTCGGCCGAACGACTGGGGGCCGGCGGGCAGCAGATCCTCTCGGACGTGGCCACCGGATCGCAGGCCCGGACCATCCCCGACCCGGACGGCGGCTGGACGGTGGTCGAGCGCGGGCCGCTCCGCCTCTGGGACCAGGTGGAGACCGCCGTCGAGGCCTGGCAACGCGCGGGCGAACCGCCCCAGGACGCCTTCGGCATCACGGTCTCGACGGCGGGCCAGCGGGTCTGGCTCGGCGGCGAAGACGGCCCGGGCTGGAACCTGCCGGTCTGACCGAGCCGCCCCGAGCCATCGCACGGGCTCCCGGGGAATCCGCATCGCCCGGCGACCACCTGCGCCACCGTCAGCGCCGTCCTCCGGACATCCGGTCGGCTGCCGCAGCCGAGCCGCCGACCACGCCTGGAACCCCGTACCGCGCAGGAAGTCGACCGCGCCGACTTCCTGCGCACCCGGGCTCACCTCGACGAGGCCCGGGCCCCGGGCCCCGCCCGTCGATCACTCCCAGCGCCAGCCGTTCTTGTCCTCGCAGGTGAGCGTCCGCCCCGCGGCATCGGTTCCGGTGTCGCCGTGGGCACTGCTGGGGCAGAACCTACCCCGGACGATGCAGGCGCCCTTGGAATCCGTGGTGCACCCGGCTGCCTGGTGCTGGGTGGGCGTGGGCTGCGGCGCCGGCGGGGTGGATGCCGGAGCCGGTTCATGGGTGGCCGGCGCGGCAGGGGCCGGAGGAGCAGCAGGAGCAGCCGGGGCGGCAGGAGCGACCGTCGAGGTCGGTGCCGCGCTTGCCGGCTCGGTCGCACGCGCGGCCGGGGAGGGCGGCACGGCCCCCGGGCAGTCCTCCTCGTTCTTCACCACGGACAGCGTCACCGTCATGTCCTTCACCGCGGGTTCCCCGGCGGCCGGCTGCTGGGAGCAGACCTTCCAGTGGCTCGGCATGAGAACCGACCGGGTGTGGGACTCGCCCGGGTGGACGTCCTTGAAGTCCACGCTCTTGGCAACGCGCGCTTCCCGCTGCTGCAAGGCGTCCTTGGCCTTGTCCCCGGGCATGCCGACGACGCTCGGAACCGACGTGCTCGGCGTTCCGGTGGTGCTCGACGCCGACGTACCGCCGGCTTCCGCCTTGCACCCGGCCATCATGAGCACGGCGGCAACCGCACCCGCGCCGAGGACGGTCGCCCGCATCCGGCGGGTGGGGCTCGTCGGACGGACTCCGTGCGACTGGAATATCGGCGGCTGTATCACGGCAGGCAGACACACTTCCGGATCAATGGTGGCGCGTCACAAGGAGTTTCGGACGCGGAGAAGGCTCGAACGTACACCAGAAGCACTCGCGGTGGCGCCGGGTATCCGGAATCCGGCCTGCCATCAGATCAGCGAACGCGCGGCCGCCTTCGAGGAACTGTGAGCCAGGAGGCCACTCACGCCGTCCGCCGGATACCCGGTGCCGCCCCTTCGCACAGGAAGTCGGCCCAGCCGACTTCCTGTGCGGCACGCCCTCACGCTTCTTTACGGTCGGCATCGGTTGGAACGGGTGGGTATCCGGCCCCGGACGGGGCATCCCTGATCACGAAATTCTCGTCCGCATCCCCGTGCGGGTGATGCCGGTCCTGCGAAAGGCGTGCGATGACGCAGAACGTGCCGGACTTCTCCGCCCTGTTGAAGGGAGCCCGGCGGTCGGCCGTCCACCTGGAGATGCGGGACGTCTACGGCGTGGCCGACGAGGCCGCCGCCTTCGAGGCGTTCAAGCGGGTCGGCTCGGTCGACCTGGACCCGGAGTCCGAGGGCTGGGCCGGCTGGGTGCCGCTCGTCCGGGAGACCGTCGGCCGTGGGGTGGCGATGCGCCGGGCGAGGATCGTGTCCGAGCCGGTGACGGACTACATCCGCTGGGAGCACGCGTTGACCGCGGTCAACATCGCCGCCGGCGAGAAGGTGCGGTGGCTCCCCCGCCGGCTCGCCTCGGACATTCCGCTGCCCGGTAACGACCTGTGGCTGATCGACGACCGCCTGGTCCTCTTCCACTGGTTCACCGGCGACGGCGACTGGGCCGGCCACGAGTACACCGAGGACCCGGCCGTGGTGACGATGGTCTCCCACGCCTTCGAGACCGTCTGGAAGCGCGGCATCCCCCACGACCGGTACCCCGTCTGACGGCGAGGCCCCGGACACAGGTCGGGCTCCTGCACAGGAAGCTCCGCCGACGTGCTACGCGGACGCCCACCAGGTCGAGGGCGCCGCGACCGCGTAGCCCAGCGACTCGTACAGCGGGCGGCCCAGCTTCGAGGCGGTGAGCGTGGCCGGCACGTCCGCCAGGTCGGCGAGGGCGCCGAGCATGACGGCCCGGCCCACGCCGCGCGACCGGAACGCCGACGAGGTGGCGACCCAGTAGTGGCTGCCGACGCCGTCGTCCAGGACACTGACGCAGGCTCCCGCGACCACGCCGTCGACCGAGGCGACGAACACGTCCACGCCCGGCTGTTCGATCAGCGACGGAGGGAAGAGCTCCCCAGGGTGGTAGGGCTGGAACCCGTCCAGCTCGAACCCCTCGATCACCACCCGCTCCGCCGCCCGGAGGTCCTCGGCCCGCCGGACCCGGGTCACGTCCAGCGCCGGTTCGGCGACCGGCCCGGGCGGGCGGAGCATGATCGGCATCTGCCAGTTGCGCATGCCCAGGTGGCTCAGGTCGGTCGAGCTGAACGGATCCTCGACGTTCACCGCCCCCACTGCCCGGCGGACCAGCTCGGTCAGCCCGGCCAGCTCGTCCGGGTCGAGGTCGGGCTCCTGGATCAGGACCCGCAGGCCCGCCCGCTCGTCGCCGTCGACCGCGACGAAGCCGCGGCGCCGGATCACCTCGTGCCCCCGGCTCCGGCCGGTCGCGGTCCAGAAGGCGGCGGAGTTGCGGGCCTGGGCCGTCGGCGCCGTGGCCAGGGACACGGGCTGGTCGGTCGAAGTGGGTATCGAAGTGGATCCTGTTGTCATTGCGCCTACGGTAGTACGGAATTGACCCGCCTGAAGGGGCCGACGACCGCGGCGGGCCCGGACCCGTGACGCGTCGGGGCCCGCCGCGGGCGACAGCGCGTCAGTGCGCGGCGGCCTCCCAGTTGGCGCCGACGCCGACCGAGACGTCCAGCGGGGCGCGCAGCGGGTAGGCGCCCGCCATCTGCTCGCGGACGAGGGCCTCGACCTGCTCGCGCTCGCCCGGGGCCAGCTCCAGCACGATTTCGTCGTGCACCTGGAGCAGCATCCGGGAGGTGAGGCCGGCGGCGCGCAGCGCCTCGTCCACCCGGAGCATGGCGATCTTGACGATGTCGGCGGCCGAGCCCTGGATCGGGGCGTTGAGGGCCATCCGCTCGGCCATCTCGCGGCGCTGGCGGTTGTCGCTGTTGAGGTCCGGCAGGTAGCGGCGGCGGCCGAGCAGCGTCTCGGTGTAGCCCGTCGCCCGGGCCTCGTCGACGACCCGGCGCAGGTAGTCCCGCACGCCGCCGAAGCGCTCGAAGTAGGTGTCCATCAGGCCCTGGGCCTCGGCCGGCTTGATGCCGAGCTGCTGCGAGAGCCCGTAGGCGGACAGCCCGTACGCCAGGCCGTAGGACATCGCCTTGATCTTGCGGCGCATCTCGGCGTCCACCGCGGCGCGCGGCACCTCGAAGACCTGGGAGGCGACGGTGTTGTGCAGGTCCTCGCCGGAGGCGAAGGCCTCGATCAGCGCCTCGTCCTCGGACAGGTGCGCCATGATCCGCAGTTCGATCTGCGAGTAGTCGGCGGTGAGCAGCGACTCGTATCCCTCGCCGACGATGAAGGCGCGCCGGATGGCGCGGCCCTCCTCGGTGCGGACCGGGATGTTCTGCAGGTTCGGGTCCTGCGAGGAGAGCCGGCCGGTGGCGGCCACCATCTGGTTGAAGGTGGTGTGGATCCGGCCCTTGGGCGAGACGGTCTTGAGCAGGCCCTCGACGGTGGTGCGCAGCTTGGCCTGGTCGCGGTGGCGCAGCAGGATGACCGGCAGCTCGTTGTCGGTCTGGGTGGCCAGCCAGGTGAGCGCGTCGGCGTCGGTGGTGTAACCGGTCTTGATCTTCTTGGTCTTGGGGAGCGCGAGCTCGCCGAAGAGGATCTCCTGGAGCTGCTTGGGCGAGCCGAGGTTGAACTCGTGCCCGGCGGCGGCGTGCGCCTCCTCGACGCAGCGCTGGATCTCGGCGGCGAACTGCGTCTCCAGCCGGGTGAGCCACTCGCGGTCGGCGGCGATGCCGTAGCGCTCCATCCGGGCCAGCAGGGCGGCGATGGGCAGTTCCATGTCGTGCATCAGCTCGGCGGCGCCGACCTCGGCGAGGCGGGTGTCGAAGAGCGCGGCGAGGTCGAGCACGGCGCGGGCCTGGAGCATCAGCGCCTGGGCGGCGGCCGTCTCGTCCTCCTCCGGTGCGTCGAAGGCGAGTTGGCCGCTCTCGGCGGCGGGGGCCGGGGTGAGCGAGCGGCCCAGGTACTCCTCGGCGAGCACCTCCAGGGTGAAGGTGCGGCGGCCGGGCTTCTCCAGGTAGGCGGCGAGCGCGGTGTCGGCGACGACCCCGGCGATGGTCCAGCCGCGCTCGGCGAAGGCGCGCATGACCTGCTTGGCGATGTGCAGGGCCTTGGGGGCGGCGGCGTCGGCGAGCCAGCCGGCGAAGGCCCGCTCGTCCTCCTCGGCGAGCAGCGCCGGGTCGAACCAGGCCGCGGATTCCCCGGCGGCCAGCGCGACTTCGGTGACCTCGCCGGCCCCGAGCGCCCACTGGTAGAGGGCGGCGAGCGCGACGGTGGTCTTGCCGTCGGAGGCGTGCTCGGCCAGCCAGGCAGCCAGGGTGCCCGGGTCGGTGAGGAGTTCGCCGTCCACCTCGACGCCGGGGGCGAGTTCGGCCTCGACGGCCTCCGCGCCGGCGGACGGGTCGATGCCGAAGACCCGGTCGCGGAAGTTGGCGTTGCGGAACTCCAGCGACTCCATCAGGGTGCCGACGGCGGCCTTGTCGAACGGCTTGCGGTCCAGGTCGGCGACGCCGAGCGGGAGTTGGACGTCGCGGACCAGCTCGGTGAGCACCCGGTTGCGCTTGACCGAGTCGAGGTGGTCGCGCAGCTTCTCGCCGATCTTGCCCTTCACCTCGTCGGCGCGGGAGACGAGTTCGTCGAAGGAGCCGAACTGGTTGACCCACTTGGCGGCGGTCTTCTCGCCGACGCCGGGGATGCCGGGCAGGTTGTCGGACGGGTCGCCGCGCAGCGCGGCTAGGTCCGGGTACTGGCGCGGGGTGACGCCGTACTTCTCGGTGACCTTCTCCGGGGTGAAGCGGGTGAGCTCGGAGACGCCCTTGGTCGGGTAGAGCACGGTGACGTGGTCGGTGACCAGCTGGAGCGAGTCGCGGTCCCCGGTGACGATGTCGACGTCGTAGCCGGCCGCCTCGGCGGCGGTGGCCAGGGTGGCGATGATGTCGTCGGCCTCGAAGCCCTCGACCGTCAGCCGGGGGATGTTCATCGCGTCGAGCAGCTCGCCGATCAGGCCGACCTGGCTGCGGAACTCGTCCGGCGTCTTGGCGCGGTTGGCCTTGTAGTCGGGGAACTCGACGGAGCGGAACGTCTGCCGGGAGAGGTCGAAGGCGACGGCGAGGTGGGTGGGCTGCTCGTTGCGGACGGTGTTGGCGAGCATCGACGCGAAGCCGTAGACCGCGTTGGTGGGCTGGCCGGTGGAGGTGTTGAAGTTCTCCACGGGCAGGGCGTAGAAGGCCCGGTAGGCCATCGAGTGCCCGTCGAGCAGCATCAGCCGGGGCCGCGGGCCGGCCCCGCCGCCACCCGTCGCGCCCTTGTCCGTACTCTGCGTAGCCACGTCAACGTCCGTTCCTGCCGATTCCACTACCGGCCACCGATCCTATGGCCCGGCACCGACAAAAAGGACGCCGCGCCGGTCCGGCCGCAGCCGCTACCTATGAGTAGGACGGTCGTACGATCACAGGCGGCAGATCCCCCGGCACCACCAGCGGCAGGAGTTCCCCCATGACCGACGCGGCCCCCGACACCACCCTCGACAGCGCCACCGGCACCACCGCCGGCGCCGCACCCGGCACCGCGCCCGTCCTCGACACCGCGCCCGTCCTGAAGGTCCCGCAGGACGTCCTGGACCACTTCGCCAAGCTCGGCGTGAGCCCGGAGACCTTCTCCGGCGGCCACCTCGGCGAGAAGCTCGGCATCCGGATCGTCGAGGCCTCCGGCGACCGCGTGGTCGGCACCATGCCGGTGGAGGGCAACCAGCAGCCGTACGGGCTGCTGCACGGCGGCGCGTCGGCGGCGCTGGCCGAGACGCTGGGCTCGATCGGGGCGATGCTGCACGCCGGCCCGGGCCGGTACGCGGTCGGCGTGGACCTCAACGCCACCCACCACCGCTCGGCCACCTCCGGACTGGTGACCGGGGTGGCGACGGCCGTGTTCAAGGGCCGCACCGCCGCCACCTACGAGATCGCGATCACCGACGACACCGGCCGCCGGATCACCAGCTGCCGGCTGACCTGCATGCTGCGCGACCTCTGACCGCCCGCCGCACCCGACCGCCTCCATACCGCCGACAACGTCCGTACACCGTCCGCGAGTTCAGCACCGACAACATCAAGTCCCTTTTCCGCCCCCTTGTTTGACCTTCCGCCCCCATGGGCAGGCGTTGGTCAGGACGAGGGGGCGTTCCACATTCCGGGCGCGGCCGGCACGGATCCCGCGCCGCACGTCCCGCGCCTGTAACGCTGCGTAACAAGTAGGAAATCCAAGCAATTGCCGGTTCCGGGGCTTTCGGGCGCCCCGGAACCACTCGACCGCGCCCCCGTTGTCCGCAATCCGGACGCTCAAGGCCGAAACCAGAGCATCGAACATGATCGTCCGATAATCGACGCTGCCAGCTGCAACCCCCATTTCTGGCCCTTACATCGCCCTACCAGCGAGTAAACGCCCGACTTCGCGGGATCGATCGAGCCGGAACGACCACATGCTGAGACGAATGCTCCGTGTGCTCATAACAAGAGAATCACAGCCTGCCGCCAGCACTGCCCGAGCCGCCCAACGGCATCTAGAGTCACGGCCAGTCACCGCGCCATTCGATTGGGCCAGGCCCTCCGCGCACTCCGGCTCCCGCCATTCAGGCGCGGCGCCTCCTGAACCGAAGGGGACCCTCGTGCGTCATCGTTCAGCAGTTGTCGTGAGCATTGCCGTGATCGGCGCCCTCAGCCTCAGCGCCTGCGGCTCCCGCGGAGAGAAGAAGGCCGACGGCGGCGGCTCCAACTCCGGCTCCACCACCGTCGTCATCGGCGTCGACGCCCCGCTCACCGGCGACCTCTCCGCCCTCGGCCTCGGCATCCGCAACTCCGTCGACCTCGCGATCAAGAAGGCCAACGAGAGCAACGAGGTCCCCGGCGTCAAGTTCGAGATCAAGGCCCTGGACGACACCGGCAAGCCCGCCCCCGGCCAGCAGAACGCCACCCAGCTGGTCGGCGACTCCAAGGTCCTCGGCGTCGTCGGCCCGCTCAACTCCAGTGTGGCGCAGTCGATGCAGCAGATCTTCGACGACGCCGGCCTGGTCGAGGTCTCCCCCGCCAACACCGGCGTCGCCCTCAGCCAGGGCGAGAAGTGGGCCAGCGGCGAGAAGAAGCGCCCCTTCACGTCCTACTTCCGCACCGCCACCACCGACGCCGTCCAGGGCCCGTTCGCCGCCCAGTTCCTCTACAACGACGCCAAGAAGACCAAGGTCTTCCTCATCGACGACCAGAAGACCTACGGCGCCGGCCTGGCCGGCACCTTCAAGGGCGAGTTCACCAAGCTCGGCGGCCAGCTCGCCGGCGAGGAGCACGTCAACCCCGACGACCGCGACTTCGCCGCCATCGTCACCAAGGTCAGGAGCTCCGGCGCCGAGGCCGTCTACTACGGCGGCGAGTACCCCGCGGCCGGCCCGCTCTCCCTCCAGCTCAAGGAGGCCGGCGTCAACATCCCGCTGATGGGCGGCGACGGCATCCAGAGCGGCGACTTCATCAAGCTCAACCCCAAGAGCCAGGGCGACTACGCCACCGCCGTCGGCCTGCCGGTCGAGAGCCTCGACACCGCCAAGAAGTTCATCGCCGACTACAAGACGGCCGGCTACAAGGACGCCTACGAGACCTACGGCGGCTACTCCTACGACAGCGCCTGGGCCATCATCCAGGGCGTCAAGCAGGCCGTGAAGGACAACAACGGCAAGGTCCCCGACCGCAAGGCCGTCCGCGACGCCGTCCAGAAGGTCACCTTCGACGGCGTGACCGGCAAGGTCTCCTTCGACGAGTTCGGCGACACCACCAACAAGCAGCTCACCGTCTACACCGTCAAGGACGGCAAGTGGGCCGTGGAGAAGTCCGGCACCTACAAGGGCTGACACACCGTCACCACCCGCTCCACCGGCCCCACTTCCTCCACACCGCGCGCGGGGGCGCCACGAGTGCCCCCGCGCGCACCCACATCCACCACCCACGCGGACACCCCCGAACGCACTACGGAGGCCCAGCGGTGCACGACCTACCGCAGCAGCTGGCCAACGGCCTGATCCTCGGCGCCCTCTACGGGCTCGTCGCGATCGGCTACACGATGGTCTACGGCATCGTCCAGCTCATCAACTTCGCCCACGGCGAGATCGTCATGGTCGGCGGCTTCGGCGCGCTGACCGCCTACCTCGCCCTCCCCGGCGGCACCACCCTGTGGCTGGCCCTACCGCTGATGCTGATCGCCGGCATCCTGGTCTCCACCCTCACCGCCGTCGCCGCCGAGCGCTTCGCCTACCGCCCCCTGCGCAACGCCCCCCGGCTGGCCCCGCTGATCACCGCCATCGGGCTGTCCATCCTGCTCCAGCAGCTCGTCTTCTCCTTCTACCCGGACGCCAAGAAGGCCCGGGTCTTCCCCAAGCTCCCCGGCGACCCGTTCAGCCTCGGCTCCGTCACCGTCCAGCGCAGCGACGTCTTCCTGATCATCGCCGCCCCGCTGTGCATGCTCGCCCTCGGCTGGTTCGTCACCCGCACCCGCTCCGGACGCGCCATGCAGGCCACCAGCCAGGACCCGGACACCGCCAAGCTGATGGGCATCGACACCGACCGCATCATCGTCATGGCCTTCGCCATCGGCGCCGCGTTCGCCGCCGTCGCCGCCGTCGCCTACGGGCTGCGCAGCGGCCAGGTCGACTTCCGGATGGGCTTCATCCTCGGCCTCAAGGCCTTCACCGCCGCCGTCCTCGGCGGCATCGGCAACATCTACGGAGCCATGCTCGGCGGCCTCGCCCTCGGCCTCGCCGAAGCCCTCGCCACCGGCTACATCCAGCACCTGCCCGGCATGCACCTCTTCGGGGGCGGCGCCTGGAAGGACGTCTGGGCCTTCGTACTCCTCATCCTCGTGCTCCTGATCCGGCCCCAGGGCCTGCTCGGCGAGCGCGTCGCGGACAGGGCGTGACCACCATGACCACCACCCCCACCGAGACGACCCCGGTCATCCCGCTGCCGGCCCGCGCCGCCGCGGCCGTCACCGCGCTCGGCGCCCTCGCCACCGCCGCCTCCGCCGCCATGTCCTGGACCTGGACCTCCGACTACCCCGGCGACCTCACGTACAACGGCTCCCCGGCCGGCCTCCAGTGGCTCGCCCTCGCCGCCGGCCTGCTCACCCTGCTCCTGCTGCTCGCCGGCCAGGGCGTCCCCGGCCTGCGCTGGGCCGCCCCCGCCCGCAGCAACAACGCCGTCCTGTACGCCGCCACCGGCGCCCTCCTCCTCGCCGTCTACTCCGTCACCTCGATCTCCGTCGAACTCGACCCGCCCGGCCTCGTCAACCTCGAACCCGGCGGCTGGGTCCTCGCCGCGGGCGGCCTCATCGGCGTCCTCGGCGCCCTCGGCCTGCCGCTCGACCGCCGCACCGCCGTCCCGCTGCGGATCCTCGACAAGCGCCTCTTCCTGCTCGTCCCGGTCGCCCCCGCCGCCTGGTTCGGCGCCCACGCCATCCCCGCGGACCAGCCGGTGGCCCCGGTCATGACCGCCCTGGCCGGCGGCCTCGCCATCGCGGCCGGCGCCGTGCTGCTGCTCCAGCTCGGCCACCTCGCCAACAGCCGGCTCCGGCTGGGCCGGATCGACCGCCCGCTGGTCGCGCCGCGCCCGCTCCCCTCCTGGGTCGAGGTGCTGCTGATCGTCCTCGCCTTCGGGCTGGGACTGTTCGCGATCACCTTCGGCATCGACACCGAGTACGGCGAACTCTTCACCGGCTACCTGCTGTTCGCCGCCCTCGCCGTCCCCGCCCTGGCCCGGTCCGGCCTGCTCGCCCGGCTGCGCGCGCTGACCGTCAAGCACCGCCCGGTCACCACCGGCGCCGCCTTCGCCGCCGCCGCCAGCTTCCCGTTCACCCAGACCAGCGACCAGTACACCTCGGTCGCCACCAACATCCTGATCTTCGCCACCGTCGCCCTCGGCCTGAACATCGTCGTCGGCCTGGCCGGCCTGCTCGACCTCGGGTACGTCGCCTTCCTCGGCGTCGGCGCCTACGCCGCCGCCCTGGTCTCCGGCTCCCCCGCCTCGCCCATCCACGTCCAGTTCCCGTTCTGGGCCGCGATGCTCACCGGCGCCGTCGTCTCGATGGTCTTCGGCGTGCTGATCGGCGCCCCCACCCTGCGGCTGCGCGGCGACTACCTCGCCATCGTCACCCTCGGGTTCGGCGAGATCTTCCGCATCACCATGCTCAACCTCAACGGCACCACCGGCCCCAAGGTCACCAACGGCTCCAACGGCATCCCGCGCATCCCCGACCTGCAGATCCTCGGCTTCGACCTCGGCAAGCCGCACACCGTGGCCGGCATCGAACTCGGCCGCTTCTCCAACTACTACCTGCTGATGCTGCTGGTCACCGCCCTGGTCGTACTGGTCTTCGCCCGGGTCGGCAACTCCCGCATCGGCCGCGCCTGGGTCGCCATCCGCGAGGACGAGACCGCCGCCGAGGCCATGGGCATCAACGGCTTCCGGCTCAAGCTGCTCGCCTTCGCCCTCGGCGCCCTGCTGGCCGGCCTGGCCGGCACCGTCCAGGCCCACGTCAGCTACACCGTCACCCCCGACCAGTACACCTTCGCCGAGGCCCTCCCGCCGAACTCCGCCTTCCTCCTCGCCGCGGTCATCCTCGGCGGCATGGGCACCATCAGCGGCCCGCTGGCCGGCGCCACCCTGCTCTTCCTCATCCCGAAGAAGCTCGAGTTCCTCGCCGACTACCAGCTCCTCGCGTTCGGCGCCGCCCTCATCGTCCTGATGCGGGTCCGCCCCGAGGGCCTCATCCCCAACCGCCGCCGGCAGCTGGAGTTCCACGAGGCCGCCCTCCCGGCCCAGGCCGCCGGCGAGCCGACCGCACTCACCAAGGCAGGGGCGTGACCGACCCGATGACCACCACCGCCGCACCCCTGCTCGAAGTCACCGGCGTCACCATGCGCTTCGGCGGCCTCACCGCGGTCAACGACGTCTCGCTGACCGTCGGCGAGGGCGAGATCATCGGTCTCATCGGCCCCAACGGCGCCGGCAAGACCACCTTCTTCAACTGCCTCACCGGCCTGTACGTCCCCACCGAGGGCGCCGTCCGCTACCGCGACACCCTGCTGCCGCCCAAGCCCCACCTGGTCACCCAGGCCGGCATCGCCCGCACCTTCCAGAACATCCGGCTGTTCGCCAACATGACCGTCCTGGAGAACGTCCTGGTCGGCCGGCACACCCGCACCAAGGAGGGCGTCTTCTCCGCCATCCTGCGCGGCCCCGGCTACCACCGCGCCGAGGCCGAGAGCCGCCGGAAGGCCATGGAACTCCTGGAGTTCACCGGCCTCGCCGACAAGGCCGACCACCTCGCCCGCAACCTCCCGTACGGCGAGCAGCGCAAGCTGGAGATCGCCCGCGCGCTCGCCTCCGAACCCGGCCTGCTGCTGCTCGACGAACCCACCGCCGGCATGAACCCCCAGGAGACCCGGGCCGCCGAGGAACTCGTCTTCGCGATCCGCGACCGGGGGATCTCGGTCCTCGTCATCGAGCACGACATGCGGTTCATCTTCAACCTCTGCGACCGCACCGCGGTGCTCGTCCAGGGCCAGAAGATCGTCGAGGGCGACCGCGAGACCGTCCAGAACGACGAACGCGTCATCACCGCCTACCTGGGCGCCCCGCTCGAAGGCACCACCCCCGCCGCTACGGAGTCCGACCAGTGACCGCACTTCTCGACGTTCAGGACCTCCGCGTCGCCTACGGCAAGATCGAAGCCGTCAAGGGCATCAGCTTCACCGTCGCCCAGGGCGAGGTCACCACCCTCATCGGCACCAACGGCGCCGGCAAGACCACCACCCTGCGCACCCTGTCCGGCCTGCTCAGGCCCACCGCCGGGCGGATCACCTTCGACGGCCAGGACCTCTCGACCGTCCCGGCCCACCGGATCGTCGCCCTCGGCCTCGCCCACTCCCCCGAGGGGCGGCACATCTTCCCCCGGATGACCATCGAGGAGAACCTCCTCCTCGGCGCCTTCCTGCGCACCGACGCGGCCGGCATCGCCGCCGACGTCGAGCGCGCCTACGGCCTGTTCCCGATCCTCGGCGAACGCCGCCGCCAGGCCGCCGGAACGCTCTCCGGCGGCGAGCAGCAGATGCTCGCGATGGGGCGGGCGCTGATGTCCCAGCCCAAGCTGCTGATGCTGGACGAGCCCTCGATGGGGCTCTCGCCGCTGATGATGCAGAAGATCATGGCGACCATCGTCGAGCTGAAGTCCTCCGGGACGACCATCCTGCTGGTCGAGCAGAACGCCCAGGCGGCGCTCTCGCTCTCCGACCGGGGGTACGTCATGGAGACCGGCCGCATCGTCCTCTCCGGGACGGGCGCGGACCTGCTGCACGACGAGTCCGTCCGCAAGGCGTACCTCGGCGAGGACTGACGCCTGTGTACGCGCAGGGCCCGGCAGAAACGTTCTGCCGGGCCCTGCGCTCATGCCCTATTCGGGCTTGGCCTCTTCCGCCTTCTTGCGGTCCTGGGCCTCGCCCTCCTCGATGACCGCCTCGGCCACCGCGGCCATCGTCATCCGACGGTCCATCGAGGTCTTCTGGATCCACCGGAAGGCGGCCGGCTCGTTCAGCCCGAACTTGGTCTGGAGCACGCCCTTCGCCCGGTCCACCAGCTTCCGGGTCTCCAGCCGCTGGCTGAGGTCCCCGATCTCCTTCTCCAGCGCCCGCATCTCGGCGTACCGGGAGACCGCCATCTCGATCGCCGGCACCAGGTCCGACTTCGAGAACGGCTTGACGATGTACGCCATCGCCCCCGCGTCACGGGCCCGGTCCACCAGCTCCCGCTGCGAGAACGCGGTGAGCATCAGGACCGGCGCCAGGTGCTTCTCGTGGATCTGCTCGGCCGCGGAGAGCCCGTCCAGCACCGGCATCTTCACGTCGAAGATCGCCAGGTCCGGCTTCAGCTCCTCCACCAACCGCACCGCCGTCTCCCCGTCCCCCGCTTCGCCGACGACGGTGTACCCCTCCTCTTCGAGCATCTCCTTGAGGTCGAGGCGGATCAGCGCCTCGTCCTCGGCGATCACAATCCGGGTGATCTGGGGCGTATCGGTCTCAAGCGGCTGCGCCTGCTCGTCGGCGGTGCTCACGGGGCTCCTAGTTCCGGCGGGGTACTGCATGCACGAGGGTACCCAGACACGGTATGTTTAGGGCATTCAGGGTCGGGGTCCCCCTTCGATTCTGGGGCTGGCCCCGATAGCCCAGCGGTAGAGGCAGTGGTCTCAAACACCATCCAGCGTGGGTTCGAATCCCACTCGGGGTACTTTCCTTCAATCCGAAGGAACGGCATTGGCCCGTCTCTTCACCACTGCGAGTGAAGCGACCGGGGCACCGTTCAGCTCGCCCTCTCCAGGGGCTCCAGCTCCACCGTGAGCCTCATACCCAGCGCTTCCGCGTACCGCTCGAGAACCACGATCGTGGGCATCGTCCCGCCCGCCTCGAATCGGGCGACGGCGGGCTGTTGCATTCCGGTCGCGGCCGCCAGTTGGGCCTGGGTCATGCCGAGGGCCTCTCGACGCAGGCGCACTGCCTCGCCCAGCTCGAACCGCAGCCGCGCGGCCTCGTACGCCGCGCCGGCCCCGGGGCGGTTCAGGATCTCCTCCCGCATGGCCCGCCAGGACGCGCGTTCGCTCATCTCGCCCACTCCTCGTCCTCGTCAACGGTGTGCCGCTCCGCCACGCAACGACGCAGCGCCCGCCTCGCGCGGTCGACCTCGCCGGTCTCCCGCATGCGCGTCTTGCGGAACACGGTCAACAGGATGATCCTCCTGCCGGACGTGATCCAGTAGGTGATGCGCATGTCCAGCTCGTTCAGATGGAAGCGCAGTTCCCGGAGTTTCCCGTCCAGTTGGCGCGTGTGCGGTTCTCCGAGCAGCGGCCCGCGGACGGCGAGCAGATCAATGTGGAACGCGACCGTTCCCTGATCATCCTGGCGCAACCCGAGGATCCAGTCCCGGACCTCCGGTTCGAGCTCCACCTCTCCCCAAGTCATAACACGGATGTTATGGAGGCGCCAGGGTCCGCACCCGTCGATCCGACGGGCGGCGGGCGGCATCCCTCCGAATGAGGGATGCCGCCCATGAAGGGCCGGTCGAAGCTCGCTCAGGCGTCCAACGTTCCCACGTGGTGGATGCGGACGAGGTTGGTGGAGCCGGCGAGGCCGGGCGGGGAGCCCGCCGTGATGACGACGATGTCGCCCTTCTGGCAGCGGCCGAGCGACAACAATGCCGCGTCGACCTGTTCGACCATCTGGTCCGTGGTCGGGGCGAACGGGCCGAGGAAGGTCTCCACGCCCCAGGTGAGGGCGAGTTGGCTGCGGACGGCCGGCTCGTAGGTGAAGGCGAGCACCGGGATGGGCGAGCGGTAGCGGGTCAGCCGGCGGGCGGTGTCGCCGGACTGGGTGAAGGCGATCAGGTACTTGGCGTGCAGGAAGTCGCCGATCTCGGCGGCCGCGCGGGCGACGGCGCCGCCCTGGGTCCGCGGCTTGCTGCCGGTGGTCAGCGGCGGGAGGCCGGCCGCCAGGATGTCGTTCTCGGCGGCCTCCACGATCCGGGCCATGGTCTTGACCGTCTCGACCGGGTACTTGCCCACCGAGGTCTCCCCGGAGAGCATCACCGCGTCCGTGCCGTCCAGGACGGCGTTGGCGACGTCGGAGGCCTCCGCGCGGGTCGGGCGGGAGGCGTTGATCATCGAGTCGAGCATCTGGGTCGCCACGATGACCGGCTTGGCGTTGCGGCGGGCGAGCTTGATGGCGCGCTTCTGGACCAGCGGGACCTGTTCGAGGGGCATCTCCACGCCCAGGTCGCCGCGGGCCACCATGATCCCGTCGAAGGCGTCGACGACGGACTCCAGGTTCTCCACCGCCTGCGGCTTCTCGATCTTGGCGATGACCGGGACGTGCCGCCCCTCCTCCGCCATGATCCGGTGGACGTCCTCGATGTCCCGCCCGCTGCGGACGAACGAGAGCGCGATGAGGTCGGCCCCGGTCCGCAGCCCCCACCGCAGGTCGGCGACGTCCTTGTCGCTGAGCGCGGGGACGGAGACGGCGACGCCGGGGAGGTTGAGGCCCTTGTGGTCGGAGACCAGCCCGCCCTCGATGACCAGGCACCGCACGTGCGGCCCGTCGACGGCGACGACCTCCAGGGTGACCCGGCCGTCGTCGACCAGGATGCGCTCGCCACGGGCGACGTCCGCCGCGAGCCCGGAGTAGGTGGTCCCGCAGCGGTCCTTGTCCCCCACGACGCCGTTGTCGGTGGAGATGGTGAACTCGTCGCCGCGTTCGAGAAGTACGGGACCGTGGGCGAAGGTGTCGAGCCGGATCTTCGGGCCTTGAAGGTCGACGAGGACGCCGACGCTGCGGCCGGTCTCGTCGGCGGCCTTGCGGACGCGGCGGTAGCGTTCCTCGTGCTCGGCGTGCGAGCCGTGGCTGAGGTTCAGTCGGGCGATGTCCATCCCGGCGTCGACCAGGGCCTTGATCTGGTCGTACGAGTCGGTGGCGGGCCCGAGGGTACAGACGATTTTTGCTCGGCGCATAGTGCTGAGACTAGGCATTACCGGCGCGTAACCACGACGCGGGTCCGGACTGCGGGATGACCTTTGCCGTAAGGCGAGTTGAACAATCTGACACATCCTCGGACCGCTGTGCGAACGCCCCTCCGAACCTCCCGCCGCACGCCCCTCCGCACGCCCTCCGGGACGCCCGCGGCGCACCTCCCGCACCGCCCGCCGATGCGATTCCGTGAAAGGGTGTTCACCCCTGGTTCACCGCCGCTTCCGCCCCCGCTCCCCGCCCGGCGGGACGCTCGTCACCCCCGGGCCGCTGCCCGGGAGCCCCGGGTGACCACCCGGACGAAGGAGCGGACGAGGGGGAGGCGTTCGGCATGCGACGCGCACTGGGGGTGGTGACGGCCCTGGCCCTGCTGGGCGGGGTCGCCTTCGCGCTGATCCACGATGACCCGAAGAAGGACACCGTCACGACGGTCACCGGCCTGATCGGCTCGGAGAAGCGCGCCTTCTTCGAGAACGACCAGGTCAAGGCCGAGTTGGCGAAGCGCGGCCTGGAGGTCCGGGCGGACTCGACCGGCTCCTGGACGATGAGCGAGCAGGCGCGCAGGAACCCGGGGCTGGACTTCGCCTTCCCCGCCAGCGCGGCACCGGCCCGGGAGATCCAGCACATCTGGAACCTGCAGGACTCCCCGCTGGTGCCGTTCTACTCGCCCCTGGTGATCGTCGCCCACGCGCCGGTGGCCAAGGTCCTGCAGCGGAACAAGCTGGCCGACCTCGACGAGGTCAGCGGCGTCTGGACGTTCCGGATGGACGAGTACGTCAAGGCCCTGAAGAACAAGGGCAGATGGGAGGACTTGGCGGACGCCCGCGAGCACGCCGAGCTGTCCGGCCAGCTCTTCGTGACCACCACCGACCCGGACAGCTCGTCCTCCGGCGCGATGTACCTCGCGCTGCTGTCCTACGTCGCGAACAACCACCAGGTGGTGTCGGACGACGCCGGCCTCGCCGCCGTCAAGGACGTCGTGCACACCGCGAACGCGCTGCAGGGCATCCAGAAGAGCAGCAGCGACGAGCCGTTCCGGGACTTCGGCTCGGGGATCGGCAACCCGCTGATCCTCGCGTACGAGTCGCAGGCCGCCGCCCTGACGCTGCAGGGCAAGCCCACCGGGGACATGGTGGTGATGTACCCGGACACCACGGTCTACTCGGACCACACCGTGGTGGCCCGCACCCCCGAGGGCCGCAGGCTCGCCGACGTCCTCCAGAACGACGAGGTGCTGCGCGACCTGGAGGCCCGGTTCGGGCTCCGGCCGCAGGCGAAGCCCGAGGCCTTCGCGAACCTGCTGCGGGAGAAGAAGCCGACCTTCGCACCCGATCTGACCGCCGCCAGGATCAAGCAGGCGACCCTGCCCTCGCTGGACAACCTGCTCAAGCTGACCGCCGCGGCGAAGGGGACCAAGTGACCATCCCGACGAAGCGCCGCGGCTGGCTCACGGCCGCGCTGGCCGCCGTACTCGCCGCGGCCACCGCCTGCACCTCCTCCGGCGGCGGCGGGAACCCCGCCCCGAAGCCCACCGACCCGCCCGCCGAGACGGCCCGCCCCGGGGTGCTGCGCGTCCTGGCGGGCAGTGAACTCCAGGACCTGGCACCGGTCCTGGAGGACGCCCGGAAGGCCACCGGGGTGACCGTGCAGTTCTCCTGGACGGGCTCCCTGGACGGCGCGGACTCCGTCGCCGCGGGCCGGGCCGACGGCAGGTACGACGCCGTCTGGTTCCCGTCCAACCAGTACCTGCGGCTCGACCCGGCCGGGAAGTCCAAGCTGGTCTCCGAGACCCCGGTGATGGTCTCGCCGGTGGCGATCGGGGTGCGCTCCTCGGCGCTGGGCGAACTCGGCTGGGGCGACGGCTCCAAGGTCACCTGGGCACAGGTCGGCGAGGCGGCGGCGGCCGGCAAGCTGCCGTACGGGATGGCCGACCCGTCCCGCTCCAACTCGGGCTTCGCCACGCTCGTCTCGGTGGCCTCGGCCTTCTCCGGCGCGGGCGCGGCGCTGACCGACGCGGACGTGCAGAAGGCCAACCCGCAGCTGAAGCAGTTCTTCAAGGGCCAGAAGCTGACCTCCGGCTCCTCCGGCTGGCTGGCGCAGGCGTACACCCGGGCCGAGTCGGGCGTGGTGGGCGCGCTGGTGAACTACGAGTCGGTGCTGCTGTCGCTGAACCGGACGCTGCCGCCGCAGCAGCAGCTGACGGTGGTGCGGCCGGTGGACGGCGTGGTGTCGGCGGACTACCCGCTCTCGCTGATGGCCTCCGCCGCGCCGGAGCAGCGCGACGCCTTCCAGCGGCTGACCTCGTACCTGCTCAAGGAGGACGTGCAGAGACGCATCTCCGAGGTGACGCTGCGCCGCCCGGTGACGGCGGGCGCCACCCCGGCCGCCGGGCTGCCCGCGGACCGCCGCAAGGAGCTGCCGTTCCCGGGCACCAGGGCGGTCGCGGACGGCCTGCTGGCCGCGTACCAGAACGAGCTGCGCCGCCCGTCCCGGACGGTGTACGTGCTGGACACCTCGGGCTCGATGGAGGGCCCGCGGATCGCGGCGCTGAAGGCCGCGCTGGGCCGACTGACCGGCGCGGACGACACCCGCGGGGTGCGCCGCTTCCGGGACCGCGAGGAGATCACGCTGCTCTCCTTCGCCTCCGCGGTGAAGTGGACCAGGACCCACGTGGTGCCAGCCACCGGCAGCCAGCCGGGCCCGCGGGCGGAGCTGGCGTCGATCGACGCGGACGTGCAGTCGCTGGCCGCCTCGGGCGGGACGGCGGTGTACTCCTCGCTGGAGGAGGCGTACCGGGTGATCGAGCGCCAGCAGGCGGCGGCCGGCGACGACCGGTTCACCTCGATCGTGCTGATGACGGACGGGGAGAGCAACGCGGGGGCGACGGACGGGGACTTCAAGCGGTTCCACGACGCGCTGCCGGCCGGGGAGAAGTCGATCCCGGTGTTCCCGATCAAGTTCGGGGAGGCGGCGGTGAACCAGCTCCAGGGGATCGCGGACCTGAGCGGCGGCAAGCTGTTCGACGGGACGGGCTCGCTGGACGGGGTGTTCGAGGAGATCCGTGGCTACCAGTGACGGATTCGGCCCCCGGCTGCTGCGCTACCTGGAGTCGGCCCGGAACCTGGTCGGCTGCGCGGGCGGCGCGGTCGGCCTGGGGCTGCACTTCGCCGGGCTGGGCGGGGCCTGGTGGCCGGGGGTCGTGGCGGGGCGGGGTGGCGGTGGGGCGCTGCGGCGTCCCGCTCCCCGCC
>NZ_JBEXJK010000018.1:0-46390 GCF_040609095.1 Kitasatospora sp. NPDC004799 | reverse complement strand
CTCGCACCCAGCCCGCCCATCCGGAAAAGCTCCCATCCGGTTCAGCTGTCGGCATCGAGTCAGCGTTGGTCCAACCGGAGTTCGCCCGCACAAGTCCGAACCCGAGAGCGATCTCGACTGTGAACGCCCACAAAAACGCACAGGTCAGGCCCCAGCTCCTGGCTCAACGGAGCCGGCGGTTCACCGATGCTCGGGGTTCTCGAAGTCGAAGCGGCAGTCGGCGTCCCACTCGGAGCGCTGGTTGCCGTGGGCCGGGACGCCGCCGGCGTCCTTGAGCATGCGGGCGCGGTAGAGCTGGTTCCAGGTCACGCCGCCCCAACCGCCCTGGGCGGGCCACCGGCCCGGACCGAACAGATCGGGTTCACCCGGGTGGCCGACGGACCGGAACGGGTGCTCGCCGCGGTGCGCGAACAGCTCAAGAAGGGCGCCACCCAGATCAAGCTGATGGCCGGCAGTGGCATCATCTCCGAGTTCGACCCGCTGGACGCCCTGCAGTTCACCACGGCAGAACTGCAGGCCGCCGTCGCCGCGGCCTCCGACTGGGGCACCTATGTGACGGTGCACGTCTACACGTCCGAAGGCGTCCGCCGCGCGGTGCGGGCCGGGGTGCGCTGCATCGAGCACGGGCACCTCCTCGACAAGGACACGATCCGCCACCTCGCGGAGAAAGGCGTGTGGCTGAGCACCCAGCCGTTCGCGGTCGACGACCACCACTACGCGTCCGCGGGCAGCAACCACAAGAACCGCGAGGTCTGCGAGGGCATCGCCCGCACCATCGGCTGGGCCGTGAAACACGGCGTGAAGCTGGCCTTCGGCACCGACCTGGTCCTCGACCCCGGGAAGGCCCACCGGCGGAACGAGATGCTCGTCCGGCTCGGTACGTATCTCAGCCCGGTCGAAGCCCTGCGTACGGCCACCTCAGGCAACGCCGAACTGTTCCGCCTGTCCGGCCGCCGAGATCCCTACCGCGCAGCGCCGCTCGGTGTCATCGCGCCGGGAGCCTGGGCCGACCTCCTGGTCGTCGACGGCGACCCGATCACCGACCTGTCCGTCCTCGCCGACCCCGAACGCAACCTGCGACTGTTCATCAAGGACGGCGTCGTCCACAAGAACGACCTCAGCTGATCCCTGGGCCGGTGGATCAGGCGTGTCGCAGGAAGCAGCCTCCCTGTTGGAAGCCCTCGCTGCCGTGGACGTCTCCGCGCCCCTCCGCCTAACAGCTCGCGTGCCGAGGCCGCGGAGCGTGCCCGCGACCGGCCTCGGGGCAACAGCACGAACACCAGCCAAGAAGTCGGAACCGGAGGGAATACCACGTTCCTCTTCTGGATTAGTGCCCGGGCGAGGTCGCGCAAAGGGGGCGGGGATGGCCGATCTGAAGGTGTTCCGACGGGGTGCCGATGGCCGGGATGTCGAGCTGCAGGGTTCGACGGTGGCGCGGGAGCAGGAACTGCAGCGGCGGGTCGAGGCGGCGCTGGAGCCGATGCTGGGGGTGCGGTTCCTGGCGACAGAGTACGCGACGGGACCGTGGCACCAGGGGCGGATCGACACGCTGGGGCTGGATGAGGACGACGTGCCGGTGATCATCGAGTTCAAGCGCCGGCGGGATGCCGGGGTGATCACCCAGGCGGTGTCCTACCTGGTCTGGCTGCTGGCGCACCGCCACGAGTTCGAGGCGCTGGTTCGCAGACGGCTGGGCGCCGATGCGGCTGAGGCGGTCGATTGGCGGCGGCCTCGGGTGATCTGTGTCGCGGGCGAGTTCTCCCGCCATGATCGGGCTGCCGTCTCGCTCTACCAGCGGGACTATCGTGTGGACCTGGTGCGCTACCGGGTGTTCGGGCCGGACCTGCTGACGCTGCAGCTGGTCGAGACCGTTCCGGGCTTCTCCGCCTCCGGGGCCTCGCCAATGCAAGCTGCTCCGGCCGACGAGGCGAGCGACGAACCGGAGGCGGTCGCGGTGCCGGCGGGGGTCTCGCAGATGGAGGTACCGGGGTGCCTGCGGGAGCTGTACAGCGAGCTGGACGAGGCGCTGACCTCGGCGGGCGACCTGGAGGTGGTGGTGCTCAAGCACTACATCGCCTACCGGCGGATACTGAACGTGGCGTCGGTGATCTTCCGGCCCTCCGTCTCTCACCGGGCGATCCTGGTGTACCTGCGGTTGGACCCGGACTCGGTGGAGCTGGAGGAGGGCTTCACCCGGGACGTACGGGGCATCGGGCACCTGGGGACGGGTGACCTTGAGGTGCGGATCACTTCGTCGGCGGACGTGGAGAAGGCGGTGCCGTTGATCCGACGGGCGGTCGAGGGATCCTGACGGGCGATGAGGGCGGCTGGAATCTGGTGCTCCAGCCGCCCTTCCGCGTCCTCTGATGGTTCTCACGTCACGCCTCCGGTCCGGCGAGGACGAAGTCGTCCTGGGTCAGCTCGGCGCGCAGCCGCTGTTCGGCGATGTCGGCGTAGTGCGGGCTGAGTTCGACGCCGACGAAGCGCCGGCCTTCGCGGAGGGCGGCGACGCCGGTGGAGCCGCTGCCGGTGAAGGGGTCGAGGACGGTGCCGTCCTCGGGGCAGATCCGGACGAGCTGCTGCATGATTTCCAGCGGCTTCTGGGTGATGTGGACGCGGTCCTTGCGGGGCTGGCTGGCGATGAAGTGGCCGGGCAGGTAGAGATCGCGGCTGTTGTCGAGGGTGCCCTTGACGCCCCAGGTGATGAACTCCGCGGACTGCTTGAAGCCGCCCTTCCTCGGGCGGCTGGCGGGCTTGATCCAGGGGATAGTGCCCTGCCAGGTCCAGCCGGCCATCTGGAGGGCGTCGCTGGTGGTGGGTTCCTGCCTCCAGTCGGAGAAGACCATCGCCACCGCGTGCTCGGTGCTCGCCCGGTAGGCCTCGGTGAGGAGTTCGGTGAGCCAGGCGCGGTAGGAGCGCTGGTCACGGTTCTCGCCGGGGAAGGTCCTGAGGTCGTGGGCGGAGCCGCTCGTCACGTACTTGGTGCGGGCGTCGCGGCTGGTGCGTTCGGAGCTGGTGCGGCCGCCGCTGTTGTACGGCGGGTCGGTGATGACCGCGTGGACGGATTCGGCGGGGAGGTTCTTGAGCACGGTGAGGGCGTCGCCTCGGTGGAGGGTGAAGTCGTTCACGGGGGCCTTCCTCGGGCAGGGGCGAGCCGGCCCCGAGCAGCATGCCGGGGCTGCCGCCGGGAGCAGTGGTGGAGGGGAAGGTAGTCGCGATCGGCAGCCGTGCCTAACGGGCGGTACGAGGGTGTCGGGGCTGGGCACGGGGTCGTTTGGTGCGGCCGGACTTCGCGTCTACTGTCTCGCCATGCCAACCCGGCGGCGGGCCAAGTGGGCCAGACCCGGGGCGTCTTGACCCGTGCTGTCTCGTCCAGGTGAGAGAGCCCGGCTCGGCGCGCGAATCCGCTCTATACCCGAAGGGGTGCCTCGTGTTCCGGCTGAGATTACGAGCGCGGCCGGCTGCCGCGCGTGACCCGAGACCGGCGTCCGGAAGCTACCAACTCCTCTGACGCGGGCCCGCTCTGTACCGGGGCGGTTTCACCACCGGCGCGGTGTCGACGACTTCTTCGCACGAGGGGTCGGCACCGCGCTCTCCTACGAACCCGCAAGGAGCCGCTGCGATGCAGCATGCCCTGGCACACCCATGCCATCATCCCCCGCCGCCGTCGGCCCTACCCCTGTTCGGTGATCGGCGTGCGCCGTGAGGAAGGCGTTCGGCGCGCTCGTCGGGGTCGTCGCCTGCGGGCCGCTGATGCTGGCCCTGCCGGTGGTGATCGCCGGCGCGGGCAACGCCTCGGCGACGTCCGCCTCGTGTCCGCCCGGCGGCGGTCCGCAGAGCGTGGACAGTGCGGCCGTCGCGGCGCAGGTCGAGGCGATCCTGAAAGGCTCCAGCCCGCTCAGCGCCCCGAGCGTGGCGGGGCTGAGCAAGCCCGACGAGCAGATTCCCAACGCGAATACCATCCAGGCCACCGGCGTCGCGATGCACATCCCCGTCCGCGGGCAGGTCGTCGCCCTGGCAACAGCCATGCAGGAGAGCGAACTTCGCAACATCCGCTACGGCGACCGGGACTCGCTGGGGTTGTTCCAGCAGCGGCCGTCGCAGGGCTGGGGCACGCCGGATCAGATCATGCAGCCGGTGTACGCCTCGACGAAGTTCTACGAGGCGCTGCAGAAGGTCAGCGGCTGGGAGTCGATGACCGTCACGCAGGCCGCCCAGGCGGTGCAGCGCTCCGGCTTTCCCGACGCCTACGCCAAGTGGCAGCCCCTGGCGGAGGCGCTGCAGAAGGCCATCGCCCCGTTGCTCTCCCCCGTTACCGGCACCTCGCCCACCCCGGCGCCGACGCCAACCGCCGGAAGCACCGCGAGCCCGACGCCCGGCAGCAGTGGCTGCGGGACGCCTACGGCGGGTGGTGACGGCACCGACTTCGGCACGATTCCGCCCGGTGCGCTGCCGGCCGGGTACACCATCCCGGCGGATGCACCGCAGCCGGTGCAGACCGCGATCCGCTGGGCGCTCGGGCAGTTGGGCACCCCGTACCAGTGGGGCGGCACCTGCGCGAACTCGCACGGTGCGGACCCGATGGGCAGGTGCGACTGCTCGTCCCTGATGCAGGTGGCCTACCGGGCCGGCGGGGTCTCGCTGGAACGGACCACCTACGACCAGGTCAAGCAGGGCAGCGCCGTCTCAGCGGACGCGCTGAAGCCCGGTGACCTGCTGTTCACCCGGGGCACCGCGGCCGTGCCGGAGCACGTCGGGATGTTCATCGGCTCGGGGCTGATCGTACACGCCCCGAAGACCGGCGACGTGGTCAAGATCTCGACTCTCGCCTCGTGGCGGCCGGAGATTCTCGCGGTCCGCCGGGTTGCCTGACCCGCCCTCCTCTCCCCTCCCCCTCCTCTCCGGGCTGCTCTGGCATGCCCTGAACCGAACTGGAGCTCCTCATGTATCTCGCGGACGCCGTCGTGCAGCTCGCCTACGACCCCGGCATCACCCCCAACGAGGGCGGCCTGCCCGGCCTTTCGGTCCTCAAGCAGGTGATGGGCTCGCTGAACCTGTTCGGCATCATCGCGGTCGTCGGCGCCCTGGCCGTGAGCGCCGGTGTGTGGGCCTGGGGCCACCACAGCGGCGGTCACCAGGCCGAGGCCAACGGCAAGAAGGGCGTGCTCGTCAGCGCCGGCGCCGCCCTCCTGCTGGGCGCCGCGAACGGAGTGGTGAGCTTCTTCTCCACCCTCGGAAGCCAGGTCAAGTAATGCAGAAACGTTCCTTCCCTCTGGCTCGCAGCAGGATGCCCGGCAGCGCGCTGGTGCGCCGCCGGGTGCTGTTGGGCGTAGCCGTCCTGGTGATGCTCGTCATCTGCTCCGGGGTGCTGGCCTACATCACCCGGGACGGCCGGAGCTCCGCCGATCACCCTGCTGCTGCGGCCAGTTCGCCCGCGCCGGGTCCGTCGACGCCGTCTTCGCCGGGCGCGCGCTCGTCGGCGCTTCCTGGTCCGCCGTCGACGCACGATCCGATCGCGTTCGCGAAGGCGGCGGCGGTGGCGCTGTGGTCGTACGACACCCGCTCGTCCTCCCAGCCGGAGCTGGTGGCCTCCCTTCACCGGTGGCTGACCGTCGAGGGACAGTACGCCGACGCGGACTCGGTCGACCGGCTGGTTCCCTCGCCCCTGTTGTGGGGGCGGATGGCCGACAGCGGGCAGTTCGCCACGGCGACCGCGGCGGAGGCGCACTTCCCGGAGTCGTTCACCCGGGCGCTGCAGGCGGATCCGGGGGCGATCTCGCAGGCGTACGTCTACGCCGTGACCGTCTCCGGGAAGCAGTCGATCTCGTGGGACGGTGCCCCGGCCGGTGGTGCCGAGGACCGTTCGGCCACCCTCGCCGTGCAGTGCCGTCCCGACCGTCCGTGTGCTCTGGCCGGTGTGCTGCCGGCTGTGGCGCCCTGAGCCCGGGAGGTACTTGTGGACATCTGCAACCTCCCGATGATCGCCCAGGTCTGCACCGTCGTCGACGGCATGAACTTCGTCAGCGACCCGGGCAAGAGCATCACCGATGGCATCGGCGCGTGGATCGCCAAGTCGATGGGTGAGCTGGCGGCCAGCGCCGTCGACCTGTGCGCGAAGGCGGTCGACGAGACCACCGCGATCGACCTGTCGGCGCCGTGGTTCAGGGACAACTACCAGTTGATCCTGCCGATCGGGCTGATCCTGACCGTGGGCACGTTCTGCGCGCAGCTGATCCTGGCCGCCTGGCGGCGGGACGAGCGGGCGCTGGCGAAGGCGGCGTGGGGCACGATGACCGGTGTCCTGTTCGCCTTCGGGGCGATCAGCTTCACCGCGGTGGCGGTGACGACGGTGGACGCCTTGTCGGCCGGGTTGTTCCAAGCGGCGCACACCAGCGTGGCCGACGCGGTCAGGCGGATGATCAAGGTCAGCCAGTTCGGTGCCATGTTCCCGCTCGGCTGGGCGATCCCGGCCCTGGTCGCGGTCGGCAGCGCGATCGGGGCGTTCCTCTACTGGTGTGTGATGGTCGCCCGTAAGGTCGGCGTCCTGGTGCTGGTGGCGCTCGCGGCGTTCGCGGGTGCCGGCGGCGGCTGGGAGGTCGCCAAGCGCTGGCGGCGCGGCTGGATCGAGGCCACCGCCACCCTGATCGTCAGCAAGCTGCTGATGACGGTGGTCTTCCTCGTCGGTGTCTCCGCGCTCGGCAAGACGGACGCTAAGGACGGGATCGCCGCGCTGTCCGACGCCCTGGCCGGTGTCGTGATCATGGTCATGGTGCTGCTGTGCCCGTACGCGGTCTACAGGTTCGTCCACTGGGCGACGGACGGCGGTGGCCACGACGACGTGCACCGCACCGGCATGGCCGGGATGGCGACCGTCGCCGGGGCGGCGAAGACCGCCGGTTCCCTGGCCATGCAGTCCGGCATGGGAATGCCGGCGCCTCAGGGACCGCCCCAGGTCCCCGGGGTCAGCGGTGGCGGCGGCGCGGCCTCCGGCATCGACCCCACCGGCCGGATCAGCAAGGAGGGGATCGACGCCGGTCCCGCACAGCAGCCGACGAAGTTTCGCTTCGGCGAGAACCCGAGCGCTGGCGGCGACCGCGGCCGCGCCCTGGTCACCCGGCCCGGCATCCCGGCCCTGATCACCCGGGCCTCCCCCGGCAGCGGCAGCGGCCAGCCGGCATCCGCCGGCGCCCAAGACGGCGTTGCGGCTCAGCCCTCCGCACCGTCCGTACCGGGCGTCTCGACGACCCCGGCCGCTCCCGCGCCCTCGGTACCCGGCCCCGCCCCAGCCCCGACCCCAGGCGTTCCCGCTTCCTCGGCACCGGCCGGCCCCCCGGTACCCCTTCCCCCGGCCACCGGTAGTCCGGGCCTGGCTGGAGGACCGGATCCGCTCCGATTCGTCTATCCGAACCGAAGCGGATCCGGGTCCTGACCAGCCCCTGCCCCGGGGTGGGCGGCAGCCCGCCGTCCACCCCGGGCCCACCACCCGATCCCGAGCTTCCGAAGGACCCCCGCGATGACGTCCAGAAGAGCGCCGCGCCCCCGCCCGCCGCCCGCCCGCTCCTCCCTGGAACCCCGATGTCCTCCACCCCGAAGTCCGACGCCGCCCCCGCGTCCGTCAAGTTCCCCCACCGCTCCAAGCGCGGCATCCTGCTCGGCCTCAGCGCCCCGCAGCTGGTCGCCTCCGCCACCACCGGCCTGCTGCTGCTCGCCGTCCTCACCACCCGCGGCGTCACCGGTGCCCTCCAGCTCATACCCGTCTGGGCCACGGTCGCCGCCGTCGTCTTCATCCGCTACCGGGGCCGCACCCTCGCCGACTGGGCGCCGGTCGCCGCCCGCTACGCGCTGCGCCGTCTCCGCGGCCAGCTGCTCTGGCTCGCCCGCCCTTCCTCCCGGCCGGTGCGCGAGGGCCTGCTGCACCTGCCCGGCAGCGCCGCCAGCCTTCGCGTGGTCACCGCCCCGGACCGCCGCTACGGCGCCGTCCACGACCCGCACGCCGGCACCCTCACCGCGATCGTCAAGGTCTCCTCCCGCGCCTACGCCCTGCTCGACCCCGGCACCCAGAACGCCAACGTCAACGGCTGGGGCCGCGCGCTCGCAGCGCTCGCCCGCACCGGCCAGGTCGCCCGCATCCAGGTCATCGAGCGCACCGTCCCCGACTCCGGCGACGCGCTGCGCCGCTACTGGGAGGAGCACGGCCGCCCCGACGCCCCGCTGGCCGGCGCCCTCTACGGCGAGCTGATCCAGAACGCCGGTCCGGCCGCCGCCCCGCACGAGGCCTACGTGGCCATCGCCCTCGACTTCAAGGGCGCCCGGCGGCTGATCTCCCAGGCCGGCGGCGGCCTCACCGGCGCCTTCGCCGTCCTCGCCCAGCTGACGAGCTCGTTCGAGCAGTCCGCCCGCACCATCGGCCTCAACCCGACCGGCTGGCTGTCGGCCGCCGAGATCGCCGCCGTCGCCCGCACCGCCTACGACCCCAAGTCCCGTGCCGCCCTGGACCGCTGGTCCGAGGACGGGCGCCCCGGCGCAGCTCCGGCCGCCGCCGGACCGGTGGTCGTGGTGGAGAAGGCCGACCACATCTCGACCGACTCCGCCCACCACGCCACCTACTGGGTGGAGAACTGGCCGCGCACCGAGGTCAACCCCGGTTTCCTGCACCAGGTGCTGTTCGCCTCCGGGGTGCGCCGCACCATCTCCCTCTCGTACGAGCCGCAGGACCTCGACTCGGCGATGCGCGATGTACGCCGCAAGAAGGCCTCCGTCATCGCCGACTCCGCCGAGCGCGCCCGCAAGGGCCAGGTCTCCAGCGAGGCCGACTCCGTGGAGTACCAGGACATCCAGAACCGCGAGCGCCAGCTGATCGCCGGGCACGCCGACGTCGCCCTCACCGGCCTGCTGACCGTCTCCGCCGACACCGAGGACGAATTGCGCTCCGCCTACGCCGTGGTGGAGACCGCCGCCGTGGGCGCCCAGCTCGACCTGCGCCCGCTCACCTGGCAGCAGGCCGAGGCGTTCGCCGCCGCCGCACTGCCGTTCGCCCTCGCCGCCTGATGCCGGCCCTCCCGCCTTCCGAAAGAACAGCCCCTGATGCCGGCCACCACCCCCGTCGCGCAGGACTTCGTCCCGTACGCGACCGCCGCGATCGACTTCCACCGCGCGCTCAACATCCCCACCGGCCCGCTGGTCGCCTCCCGCGCCGAACTCGACTCCCTGCACGAGCACCTGGTCTCGCTGCACGCCCTCCTCGACGCGCACACCCAGCGCACCAGCCCGCTACTGCCCGGGGAGGGCGACCACCTCAAGGCCGCCCGCACCCGCCTGTGGCAGGCCGCCGACCACCTCCACGCCGCCTACCACAGCGCGCCCCGGCCCGGCACCGGCGAAGTCCCCGCTCCCGAGGCGTGTCGCGCCCGCCGGCCCGAGGGCGCGCCCGAGCTGACCATCTGCCGCCGCCACCAGCAGACCGCCCACCTGGTGCGCCACCGCGCCACCCCCGCCGAGCTGCACTCCCCGTTCACCGGCCTCGTCCGCCACTGACCCCGGAACCCGTGATCATGTCCAGGAACCGCGCCTCCGCCTCCCCGCTCTTCGTCCCGCGCAAGACCACCCGCGCCCAACAGCGCGCCGCCCGCGCCGAGTTCGCCGAAGCCCGCACCAAGGCTCGCTCCGCCCAGGCCCCCACCCGGCGCCGCGAACACGAGGGGCCCGACCCCGACCTCCGGCCCACCTACCCCGCCTCCGGGCGCCCGGGTCCGGCCTCCGCCCGCGGCGGCAAGCTCCGCCTGCCCAAGCACCGCCTGACCACCGCCGTCGCCAGCGGCGCCTACCCCTTCCTGGCCGAGGCCGGCCTCGGCGCCGAGGGCGCCTTCGTCGGCCGCGACCTCCACGCCGAAGGCTCCTTCTGCTTCGACCCCTTCACCCTCTACAACTCCGGTCGAATAGAGGGGTTCACGAACCCGAACGCGATCCTGTGCGGCGTCATCGGCATGGGCAAGAGCGCGCTCGCCAAGTCCATCGCCACCCGCTCCGTCGCCCACGGCTACAAGATCTACGTACCGAGCGATCCGAAGGGCGAGTGGACCGGCCTGGCCCAAGCCCTCGGCGGGCAGACCATCGCCCTCGGCCCCGGCCTCCCCGGACGGTTGAACCCGCTGGACGCACCGCAGCGACCCGCCGAGGTGAGCGAGGAGGACTGGCGCACCGAGGTCCGCAAGCGCCGCCTGCTCCTGCTCGCCAGCCTCGCGGCCACCGTGCTCAAGCGCGACCTGCTGCCGATGGAGCACACCGGCCTCGACGTCGCCCTGGACCTGGTCGTCGCGGACGCCGACGCTGCCGGCACGGTGCCGCTGCTCGGCGACATCGCCCACATCCTCGGCCGTCCCGAGCGCCTCGACGCCGCCCTCAGCAGCCAGGCCGGAAGCCTCGGCCACGCGGCCGACGACCTCGCCCACGCCCTGCGCCGCCTGGTCCACGGCGACCTGAGCGGCATGTTCGACGCCCCGTCCACCGTCACGTTCGACCCGGACGCGCCGATGCTCTCCATCGACCTGTCCCGCCTGGGCAGCAGCGGCGACGACACCGCCCTCGTCCTGGCGATGACCTGCGCGAGCGCCTGGATGGAGGCCGCCCTCGCCGACCCCGCCGGCGGTCGCCGGTGGGTGATCTACGACGAGGCGTGGCGGATCATGCGGCACGTCGGCCTGCTGGAGCGGATGCAGCAGCAGTGGAAGCTCTCCCGCGGGCTGGGCATCGCCAACCTGCTGATCCTGCACCGCCTGTCCGACCTGCTGTCCGCGGGCGACGCCGGCTCGCGAGGACGCGTCCTGGCCGAAGGCCTGCTCGCCGACTGCTCGACCCGGATCATCTACCGCCAGGAACCCGACCAGATCCCCGCCGCCATGGCCCTGCTCGGCCTCACCGGCGTCGAAGCCCAGGCCATCGCCGCCCTCACCCGCGGCCGGGGCCTGTGGAAGGTCGCCGCGCTCTCCTTCATCGTCCAGCACCTCCTCCACCCCAGGGAGAAGCAGCTGTACGACACCGACTTCCGAATGGCCGCCAAGTCCCGTGAGTTCGAGAGTACTTCACCCCTGATTGCCCTGAACCCACGGATGGAGGGTCGGAAGTGAGGCTACCCCCAACCCGTGGGTTCCCGAGCCCTTCTTCACTCCTTCGGTGGAGGCGGGGCGCTCCAGCGTCGCCGCGTATCGGTGGGCAGCCTCCATCGAGAGGCCGAAGAGGTCGCAGATTCGGCGGATGTCCCCGCCGGTGGCGTGGATCTCCTGCAGGATGCGGTCCTCGCGAAGTGCCTGTGGCTTCAACTCGGCTTTCTTCCAAGGGAAGTTGCGACTCGGCGGCGTGAGGCGAGGCGCCGTCTTGCGGTTGATGAACAGGTGCGGATTGGCGCTGGCCGGCCAGGTCCGCGCTCGATGGTCGAGGTAGGCGGCAAGCCGCGTCAGCACTGGTCCGGCCAGGGGGAGGCTTCGTTCGCCAATCGTGAGGCGGCCGTCCTGGACGTCGAGGAGGTGGAGGCCTGCCACCTGCTGCCCGGAGAGGGCGTGGAAGGCGACCAGGGCGATGGCGAGCGCGATGGCGGGGTCAGGCGAGTTCAGCGCGCTTCGGATGGCCGCAGTGTCGAGGGGAACGGGGACGGTGGATCCAACCGGTGTGACGGGCATGCCGCGCGTGGGGTTGATGAAGACCATCTTCCGGGCCTTGAGGACTGTGAAGAGCGAGCGGAAGCCCTGCTCGGCGAAGTTCCGGTGTGCTCCGCGAGCGGGCAACGCGTCGGCGACATCCCGGCGGCTGACCTCGGCCAGGGAGTCTTTGCCGGTGTCAGCCCAGGCCTTCAGGATCGGGGCCATGCCGAGGATGTGCAGGTGGGCTGTCTGCGGATGGCGTGCCCGACGTCGGGGCGCCTGTCGGCTGCCTTCGACCATGACGTCAAGCCAGACCTGGAGCTGTTCCAGCATCTTGGGCGGGAGACCTGCGGTGTGCCGGGCGAAGTAGTGCCGGACGGCCAGAGTTCGGTCGTCAACGAGCAGGTCGGCCGCGGCAAGGATCTCAAGGGTGGATACGGCCGTGCCGCCGATCTTGGGCAGCTCCAGCACCTCGCTGGCGTGGATTTTCGCGTCGGGGGTGTCCTGCATCGCCCGGAGGAGCTTGAGCGAGCGCTTGACCTCGTTGGTGAGCTTCTTGCTCCACCCATGCCTGGCGGCGTGGTCTCGCAGGACACGGTCGCAGTGGGCCAGCATCTGACTGTCGGGCCCTGCGGTGGCTCGCTTGAGCGCCACCTTGTCAGGCTTGGGCATTCGGAAGAGCGGCGGCTGGCGCCAACGGACTGGCGTGAAGGTGTAGTTGGCCCCGGAGTCGACCGCCGGCATGTCCTGTCGGCCGGGCTGGGCCGCACGACGGGCGACGACGCTCTGTGGCGCGTAGGTCTTGTGAAGGTTGGCGAGGTAGAGCTGCTGCCCGTTGCGCGCGACGGCGCCGAAGTCGATGGGTCGCCCCGGCTCTTTGAGTCTCTGTCCTTCCACCAGGCAGAGACGACAGGCGCCGGAGTCGCCGATGGGTGTGGTGCGTCCGCAGTACATGCACTCACCAGTCGGGTAGTGGCCCTGCCACCAACGACAGCTCCAGCAGTGCCAGTTGTGGGTGCGACGCACGCCCCAGGCGAGGCAGCCTCGGCACGAGCCGGGGTGGAGTGCGCCGCCGGGGTGGCAACTTGGGCAGAGGCCCTGACTGAAGTAGTCCGACGATCCGCACCGGAGGCACGCGGGTGCGGGGAACGGGCCTCCCGGCAGACAGTCGTAGCAGAAGTCGACGCGGGGCTTCGTCCAGGCGACCCGGCTGGTCTGGCACTTGAAGCAGCGAGGCGGCGGCGGTGTGGTCACAGTGGCGGCTCCGTCCTGCGGTTCCCGAAGCGGGGCGTGACGATCACCGGGGCATCCGAGGCTGCCGACGCGGCCTGCTCTTGCCGGGGCCGGCGGGCTGCCACCTTGTCGGGCTCACGGATCAAGAGCGCGGTGGGGTCGCAGTCCAGGACCTCGCAGATCACGTCCAGGTCGTCCAAGCGGATCGTGGTGGGGTTCCCCGTCCACAGGGCCGACATCTTCCCGGCGCTGATCTCCAGACCTGCTTCCAGGAGCTGGCGTCGCATTTCCGCGGACTTCCAGATGCCGCGTTCGGCCGCCTTCATCCGCAGGTTCCACCGCACGCCCTCACACCCCCATCCCGAACCGGGACGCCAGCCGCGAGTTGGCCTGGGTCCAGGCCTGCTCGATGTGCTCACTGTGGACGTGGATGTACCGGCTCGTAGTGGATAGCCATTCGTGTCCCAACAAATCCTGCAGCGCCTTGAGATCCATGCCGTCGACATACAGCGAGGAGGCACAGAAGTGCCGAAGCACGTGCGGCGTGAGCCGCCCGGCCCACGCCGGCAGCCACAGCTCGGTCTGCTTCTTGAGCGCGGTGCGCAACGCGTCGTCCCCGACGCGCTCGCAGCGGCCCAGGACCCTGTCGTGCCGCTCGCTCGGCAGTATGGGGGCGTCCGGATCGGACCAGTCGGGCCCGAACCGGTGCCGCACATCGGCAAGCCACCAGTCGATGAGTCGGTCGGCACCGTTGATCGCTGGCACCAGGCGGGTCTTCGGGCCGCGACCCCGGGAGCCCTTGCCGTAGCGGATGTGGAGCTTGCCGAACTCCCCCAGGTCGGGGCGCCAGTCGCGGATGTCCAGCCTGATCGACTCGTTGATCCGCAGGCCCAGCCGACGCCACAGCGACGCCGCGAAGTAGTTCCGCGCCGCAGGCAGGTACTTGCGCGAGTCCACGATCGACGAGCGCCAGTTGCCGAAGAGGTGATCGACCTCGGCGCTCGAGGGCGGAACGCGGATCACGCCCGACTTGCCGGATGGGCGGTTGAACTCGTCGATGGGTTGCTCGACGACGTAGCCGGTCAGGGCGTGGATGTCGCCCTGGTAGCGGCTGATCACGAAGTCGTAGAACTGGGCGATCATGCCCGCCTTGCCGGCGCGGGTGCTGTGGCTTCGGCCCTCGCGCCTCAGCCCCGCGAGGAACCGGTCAGCGTCGTCGCACGACGCGGTCCAGATCGGCTGGCTCATGGAGCGCGCGAAGTCGATGATCGCCGTTCGCGCGTTGCCTACGTGCCCATCGGTGAGCCCGGCCGCCGCCATCGCAAGGGCGTACTGATCGACGATCTCCTGCTCGAAGTCTTCGACGTCTTGTTGCGTCCGCAACGCGCGGGCGGACGAGATGTTCCGCACAACGGCGAGGGTCATCGGCAGCTCGGTTCAGAGATCTGGCGCACACGTCAGAGATACAGGCAAACCTTCAGGATTCCCGACGGAACGTCATGTTCTTCATCCCCACGGGTGAACCGCCGACTACCAGCTCATACAGGTCATCGCGGGGTCACCAACCACGACGAACCCACGGCAATAGAGACATGACCGCCGCCCCGGTCCTTCGAGAATCCTGAACTCGCTTGCCCAGCAACGACGCCGAGTCCTACCTCGACCACACCCACCTCACGGCGGCCGACTTCACGGCGTTCGAGCACCTGCTCGCCGCCCAACGCGACCGCCGCCCGTTCACCGACTCCGACTGGCGCCTCGTGCTCAGCTCCAGCGCCCACGGCGGCGACGGGCGGTGGGAATCCACCTACGCGCTGTTCCGCCCCGACGGTGCCTTCAGCAACCCGTCGCCCGACGACGAGACGTACGTGCGGGTGTACTTCGACAAAAACGGCCGGGCCCTGCCCGACCGACCACACGCCCCCGGGCCCCTCCCGCCGTTCGCCGCCGAGCTGGCCGAGCACCTGCCCGGCTGGACCGTCCAGGCCAGCCCGCTCGCCCCCGGCCGGGATCTCGCCGAGCTCCGCAGCCAGGCCTGGGGCTGGGGACGGCTGCCCTGGAACACCGCCTCCGCCCCGCACACCGCCCTCACTCTCACCGGCCCGGACGGCGAACGCCTCCTGGCCGTACGGACCGACGAGGACGCCCCGCTCCTCCTCGGCGCCGCGAAGCCCGACGACCTACCCGACTACGACCCTCAGGCGGTGCACCCGCCCGCGCTCGTCGTCCTCCCCGCCGATGTCCCGCCGGCCACGGTGGCGACCGAGGTCACCACCGCCCTGGGGCCGCGCTGCCGACAGGCCGCCTGGCTGGCCCGCACCAGCGCCGCCACCCACGCGATCAACGCCATCCGCCGCCTTGGCACCGCCTACATCCCGGCTCCCGGCGACCTCTGGGGCCGTGGCGAGATCGGCTCCTTCGACTCCCTGGAGGCCCGCAACCGCGCCGCCTGGCCGTACGCCGAGACACTCGTCAGTCAGGGCCCGTACCTCGTAGCCGACATCCGTTCCGCGGCGACGATCGAGGACCACCTCAACCCCGCCATCGGCCTCGACCTTCGGCGCCTCCACGTCAGCGAGACCGCGCTCAACCGGCTCCGGGAGGTCCGGGACAGCTGGTGGGATGCCACGGCCGGCACCACCGGCTTCCATCCCGAAGCCGATCAGATCCGGCAGCATGCCGAGGACCTGCGCAACGCGGAGGCGTGGACCGAGTCCTCGCGGATCGCGGACGGCCCGATCACCGCGCTGGCCACGCACGTCACCCGGAGGATCGGTCTCCCCGCGCCGGACCGCGAGGAGCAGGTCAAGGCGGCCGTCGCCCGCTCCGGCCACCTTCCGGGCCAGAGCGCCCCGGTCCCGGTGCCAGCGCCGACGCCGCTCCGGCCGGATGCACGGCACCCGGCCCGGTGACCAGTCGCCCTACCACCGGATTCCGGCCGGACCAAACCGCCGGATCCCCGCACCATCTGCACCGCGGCCCGCTACCCGAGGGCAATCGCCGCAGCTCTCCGGCCGGACCGCGTCCCTGCCCCTGCCCCTGCCCCTGCCCCTGAAGGAAGCCTGCTGTGCCTCGTCCGAACAGACCGCGCTCCGCCCACCGGTCCCACCGTCCGACCACCGAAGCGGAGCCCCACCGTGCCTGCCGCCGAACCCACCCAGCTTCCCGACGTCGCCATCGGGCACCACCCGAACCACGGCATCGTCGCCTCCCTGCCCACCCACTCCCCGGCCGCCCAGTGGATGCTGGAGCGCCTCGACTTCCAGCGCCTCCCCGGCCACCCCACCCTCTACACGCTCACCGACCAGCACCGCGAAGCCCCCGAACGCGCCGCCTGGGCCGCCAAGCTCCTCACCGGCGCCGGCTACCGCGTCGACACCGACATGGCCCTGGCCCCCGTGAACACCGGCAGGCAGGAACGGACACAGGCGCGAGCGGCCGCACCGGAGCCGACGCCCAGCCACCAGCCGGACACCGGTCCGGACGTCGCCATCGCCGAGCACCCGGCCCTGGGCATCGTCGCCGCCGTCGACAGCGACCATCCCTTCAGCCCCGGCATCTTCCTGGAGACCGACGGCTGGCGCCACCACCGGGACCTGGACGTCTACTTCCCGCCGGCCGGAACTCGGGCGGAGTCGCTCGACGTCGTGGCGCACACCGTCAGGGGACTGCGGCGCGGCAACTTCCAGGTCGGCTTGGAGCCCGGGCTCGCCGCGGAGGTCGCCGCTCACCGCGCTGAAGTCCGGCAGGCGTTCACCACGCACAAGTTCCGCGTCGACGAGGCCGCGCTCAAGGCTCCCACCCCCCAGCCCGCTCCTGCCGCCGCGCTCGGCGCCAGGCCGCCCTCAGCGGTCGACCCGCGCATCGCTTTCGCCCGCGCTCGCTGACAAACCCGCACGACCCACACCGCCTTGAGGAAGCCCCATGTCCGTTGCCGTCGCCCCCTCCGACGCCACCCCGGTCCTCCACTGCCCGCTCCCGCAGCTCGCCCAAGAGCCGGACGTGGCCTTCGCCGTCCACCCCGAACTGGGCATCGTCGCCGCCCTCCGCGATCACCTGCCACGCGAGCCGGCCGAACTCCTCACCGCAGCGGGATGGTGCCACCTGACGGACCTCGACATCTACCGCGCGCCCGCCGACGGCCTCGACGCCGTCGCCGAAACGACCATCCGCCTCCGGCAGGACCGGTACACCGTCGCGGTCGAACCCACCCTCGCGGACACCGTCCTCACCTGCGCCACCACCGGTGACCGCCGCCGCTGACCGTCCACCCCCCGCCGCCACCACCCGGGGGGCGTCCATCCCAGGAGCACCGCATGCAGCCCGTCGTCCAGTTCTCCGAGGACAACCTCGGCGTCACCGCCCTCACCCGTCTGCCGCTTCCGACCGGCCGGTTCGCAGCCATCACCGTTCCCCTGGCGAAGCGAGAGGTCGAGTTCACCATCGACTTCGAAACCGGCCAACACATCGAGGCGCGACTCCCGGACGGCAGCTTCCTGGTCGCCGGCCCCACGTTCGACGACACCGACCAGGATTTCGATCCGCCCGGACCGCAGAACGGCTGGTTCGTGGGCTGGCTCGACCCCCGCGTCGGCAAGGTCGAGGTCGAGCCCTTGTACGACAGCCAGTTCGGGGAACGCGACCAGCAGCACGGAACCGATGTCGCGCCGATGCACGCCGCCCTCGACGCGCACCTCGATCGCCGCGGTGTTCCGACCGAGCAGGACGTACAGGACCAGCGGAAACGAGCCGAGTCACTGCTTCACCGAGCCGGATTCGTCCCGGTCACCACCGGCTCTCAGCAGACCCACCACCGGCTTCCCTCCGCCATGACCGACCTGGCAGAGCGCCGGGTGGCAGTGACCCGGGCGATCGACTACCTGCGCGCCGAGGGCTTCGCGTACGACTGCCCAGCCGACCTGTTCGGCCAAACGGCCGCTCCCGCCGACCGACACGTTCCGCACCCGGGCCTCGCCGACCCGGCGGTGAGGCCCGCCACCGACCCCCGCGTCAGCGCCGCCCTCGCCACCTCTACGGCGGTCACGCGCACCCATACCGGGCAGCCGGTGCAGACACCGACTGGGCCCGCGCCGCCGAGCGCCGGTCGCCCCGGCCTGCGCCCCTGACTCGGACTGACGCGAACCGGCCCGCCACCGGCGCCCCAGTCCGCCGTCAGCGGCCACCGGACCCGTGCGCCGGCCTGATGCCTACTCCCCGATCACCAAGGAACAGATAGATGGCTGTGAAGAAGGTCTGGACGATCATCCACGCGTGCGGGCACGAGGCCGAACGCGACCTCGGCGCTCGCCCGGCCGACCGGCGAGCCGGCTTCGCCGACTGGCTCGCGAAGCAGGACTGCACCGACTGCTGGCGCGCCGCTCAGGACGGCGACGAGACGGGCAAGGCGGAGTGGCTGGCGGCCAAGCGCGCTGCCGAGCAGGCCGAGTCGGAAGCCTGGTCCCAGCAGTACCGGATGCCGCCGCTGGAGGGCACCGAGCGCGGCATCGCCTGGGGCATCCGGTGCCGCCACCAGGTCCTCGCCGCCGCCTACACCGCCCTCGTCCTCAACACCGGCATGCCGGAGCCGCTGTGGGAGCAGATCGAGGACCAGGCCCGCACGATCACCCGCGCCGGCTGGTGGATCGACCAGCGCGCCTCCGAGGCCGCCGACCTGCCCGAGCTACTCGACGCGGCCTTGGACACCGACCGGCCGACCGAGAACCCCTTCGTGTAGCCCCCGATGCCCTGCCCCCTCGGGCAGGGCACCGGATCAACTTCCCTTCCTCAGCCCCCGACTCGAAAGCACCACGACAGCCCGCCCCTGCGCCACAGCGTCCGGCGCACCGAGGGCACCACCGGTCCGCTCACCGCTCCTCGCTGACACTCGCGAAACGCCCGACCGGGCCTAGCCGACTCCTATCACCGAACTCCAGCCCGGCCAAACCGCCGAAAACGCGGATCCTCGCTCTGCCAGCCCGCCCGCCGGGCCCCACCGCCCGTCCGAGAGGGGACGCCCTGATAGCCCACCTGCAGCGCGCCACCACCACGGCCGCGCTGATCCCCGCCCTCTACGGCCTGGACGACCCGCGCGGCCGGCTGCGTCCCCGGCTGATCAGCGCCGACTATCGCGGCGCCGACAAGCAGCTGCCCTTCTTCGGCGACCCACAGGAGGTCCTCGGCGGCGGCGTGCTCGACACCCCCGCCCTGCGGATCGGCGCCCGGGCACCCGAGCACCCGGTGTGGATGTGCTCGGTGCGCTCCGACCCCCGACACCCGGACCTGAGCGACGCCCAGTGGGCCGACGTCGCCCGGCGCCTGGTCACCGCCACCGGGCTCGCCCCCGCCGACGACCCGAACGGCTGCCGGTGGGCCGCAATCCGCAACGGCGACCGGTCGGTGCACGTCGTCGCCACCGTCGTACGAGAGGACGGCAGCCTCCACGGCACCTACCGGGACCCCTTCCACGTGCAGGCCGAGTGCACCCGCATCGCCGCCGAACTCGGCCACCTCACCCGCACCGTCACCACCACCGCCAAGGACCACAGGATGCCCGCCATCACCATCAGCGCCGGACCCAGCGGCAGCGTCGTCGCCACCGGCACCAGCGACGACCTGTCGGCCACCCTGCTCCGTCACGCCGGGTTCAAGCAGATCGACGACTGGCACGGCCGCCGCCACCGGCTGCCCACCACCACGCCCAACCACGAGGCAGCCGCCTGCGCCACCCACGCCGCCGAGATGCTGCGCGCCGCCCGCTACAAGGTCGACCTCGACCCCCGACTCGACGTCGAGCCGCTCACCACCGTCGGCCAGCAGATCCTCGATCTCACCGATGAGCTGCGTGGCAGCACCGACTTCGCCGAACTCGCCGGGGTGCTCGACCAGCTGCTCGACCCGGACAACGGGATGCTCGTGCGCCTCCAGGAGGCCCTGGAGACCACCTCCGAGCAGATCACTGATCTCGACCCCGACCAGGTCGAACTCTCCGACCGGTTCGGCTTCGCGTCCGACCAACTCGTCGAGTTCCAGGCCGACCTGGCCGAGGCCGTGGAGGAGGTCCAGCGCGCCGGGTCCTCCGCACCGGGCGCCACCGCCGTCCGGGCCGCCGACGATCTGCGGACCCGCGCAGCCCTCGCCCGCAGCACCAGCCCGGGCGCTCCTGCCGCAGCCGCCCCCACCCGGCTGCCTCCCGTACCGGCCGCATCGGTCGGGCCCACCGGCCGCACCCGCTGACCCCCGGAAGGACATCGCCTTGGGTAACCTCGCCGACGCCTACGGCACCGACGTCGAGATCTACCGCTGGGTCGACGGCCTGGTCCGGGCCGACTGCCGTACCGACGCCCCCGACCAGGTCCACCACGTCCTGCGCCGGTGCGGCTTCACCGTTCCGCCCGAACCGGGCGACCCTGCCTCCTACAGCATCGCCCCGGACCTGCCGTTCGACGATCAACGGACCGCCGCTTCCGCAGCCGCCGGCATGCTGGACGACGCCGGGTACCGCGTCGCGATCGCCCCGCACCTGGTGGTCGGCTACATCGGCCACAACTGCACTGTCCGGCCCGACGAACAACGGCTCGCCGCCGCCCGCCGGACCTCCTGCGCAGTGGCCAACGCTGCCGCGCCACCCGGTGCCCCCGCCCCGGCAAGCCGCCGGTCCACCACCCGCACCCGCTGAAACATTCCGCCAGCCCCGTTACCGCAGAGAACAGTTCCGTGACCCGCACCAGAACCGAGCGCGCCCCGCCCACCACCCGCTCGGACCTCCCAGGACCCCCTCTTGCCTGCCCCGCGCACGAGCGCGCCGTCGACCACCACCGGCACGGACGCGCTGCTCTACCTCCTGTTCGGCGTCCTCGCCGCCGCCTTGGCCTTCGGCTCCCTCGCCTGGCTGACCGGCAACCTCACCAACGCCCTCACCGGCTCCGGCCCGTGGGCACCGTTCCACGTCACCGACGCCCTGCTGCACCCCGACCGGCTGTGGCCCCATCTCGACTCGGCCGCCGTCCTGGTCGGCGCCCGCCTCGTCCCCGGCGCGCTCACCCTCGCCCTCACCGTCACCGCGATCGTCCTGTGGCTGCGTCACCGCGCCGGGACGAAGAGCGGCCTGGCCCGGGCGGCGGACATCGCACTGCTGCTGGACAAGGAGGTCACGGAGAAGGCCCGCAGCCTGCGGCCGAGCCTGAAGGACCAGAAGGAGGTCGCGCCGGCCGACCGCGGCATCCCCATCGGCACCCTCTCCCCCGGCAGGGCTCAGGTCCGTGCCTCGTGGGAGGACGTGATGGTCGCGATCATGGCACCGCGCTCCGGCAAGACGAGCGGCATCGCGATCCCGGCGATCCTGGCCGCCCCCGGGCCGGTGCTGTTGACCTCGAACAAGGCCGCCAACGACGCCTACACCGCGTGCGTCGACGCCCGCGCGAAGGTCGGCAAGGTCTGGACCCTGGACCCGCAGCAGATCGCGCACCACCCACGCGAGATGTGGTGGGACATCCTCGCCGACGCCCGCGACCTCGCCGGCGCCAAACGCCTGGCCGGGCACTTCGTCACGGCGAGCGTGGACGAGTCCAGCGGATCCGACTTCTGGTCCACCGCGGCGAGCAACACGCTGGGGGCGCTGTTCCTGGCCGCCGCGAGCCACCGCCGCCCGATCACCGACGTGCTGGCCTGGCTCGCCTCCCCGGCCGACCGTACGCCGGTCGACCTGCTCGGCGACGCCGACCACCACGCGGTCGCCGCCCAGCTCCAGGGCACCGTCACCGGGGCCACCGAGACCCGTGACGGGATCTACGAGACCGCGCGGCAGTACGCCAGTTGCCTGCTGGACCCGGAGATCGCCGCCTGGGTCACCCCTACCAAGGGCGTACCGGAGTTCAAGCCGTTCGACTTCGCCTCCTCCCGCGACACGCTCTTCCTGCTCAGCAAGGACGGCGGCGGCTCCGCCAGCGCGATCATCGCCGCCGCGGCCGACGCGGTGATGCGCGCGGCCGTCATCGTCGCCGAACGCAACGGCGGCCGACTCGACCCACCCGCCCTGTGCGTCCTCGACGAGGCCGCCAACGTCTGCAAGATCAGCGACTTGCCGGACCTCTACTCCCACCTCGGCAGCCGGGGCGTCATCCCGATCACGATCCTGCAGTCCTACCGCCAGGGCCAGCGCTGCTGGGGCGAGGCCGGCATGGACGCCCTGTGGTCCGCAGCCACCGTCAAGGTGATCGGGTCGGGGATCGACGACGCCGACTTCGCGGACAAGCTGTCGCGGCAGATCGGCGAGCACGACGTGCAGACCGTCTCGGTCTCCAACTCCGACAGCGGCAAGTCGACGTCGGTCTCGATGCGCACCGAACGCATCCTTCCGCCGGACGAGATTCGCGCGCTCCCCAAGGGCAAGATCCTACTCTTCGCCACCGGCATGCGGGTCGCGATGCTCGACCTCAAGCCCTGGTACAAGGAGCGCTCCGCCAAGGAGATCGGCCCGGCCTCCTCCCGCGCTACCAAGGCCATCACCGAACGGGCCCTTGCCAAGTCCCATCACCACGACGGCTTCGGGCTGGCAGCATGACCATCTCGAACGCCTCCGTCCTCAAGCAGACGGGCTCCACGCCACAACTCGCATTGCCAGAACCGACGTTCTCCGGGCCCGGCTGGCGCCAGCCGCGCAGCGGCACCTGGGTCTACCAGGAAACCCCCGGTGGCGCCCATGTTCAGGCGGTCCTGCTGGACGACGGGAACTGGTTCCTCGACCTGTGGTCGCCGCAGTCCCGGTTGCTCGCCTCCGGCTCGGCTCCCGCCGACGAGGTCGCCGCCCTCGCGCCGGCACTCACCGCCAATGCCGCCCGGTGGACGCCGCCGTCCGGCCTGGACGCCTCCCGGCGCCGCTTCACCGCGACCGCCGAGGCCGTACGCGCCCACGCTCGCCCTGTACCGGACGAGGCCAGGGTCCGTGCTGCCACCTCCTCCTCGCCCGCCCGGCCCCAAGCCCTTCCGGCCGGGACGCCGGCGACCCCATCAGCCGCTGCGGCCCCAACGCGCCGTCACCGCTGAATTCGACCAACTCCCCGAGGATCTCTCCATGTCCGACAACTCTCCGATCCAGCCGGGCCGTTCGAAGCCGCTGGCCGGGGCGCCGGTCGTACGCCGGGGCGACCAGCGGCGGATGATCACCGGCGACGGCTCGGTCCTGACGACCGACTCGATGTTCACCGGTGAGCTGGACCGCTTCGCCGACGCAAGGGCTGCCGCCGACCGCATGGTCGCCCGACTCCGCGCCGACCGTGCCGACCGGCACCGCCGGAGCCGGTGATGGACCCGCTGCTGACCGGCGAGCAGGCCGCACTCGGAGCGGTCCTGCTCGATCCCCGCCAGCTCGACGGCCTCGACTGGCTGGAGCCGCGCGACTTCTACCGGCCAGGCCACCAGGCGCTGTTCGCCGCACTGCGCAAGCTCCGCGCCGAGGGCCACCCCGCTCTCGGCACGGAGGAAGTGGCATCCCTGGCCTGGCTCACCGACACGCTCGCCGAGGCCAGCCAGCACGTGCGCGGTCTTACTGCCTCCTACCTGCACGCCCTCGCCGCCGTCTGCCCGCGCCCCGCTCACGCGCCGCTCTACGGGCGGATGGTGTTGGAGGGGTCGATCCGCCGCACCGTCACCGAGCACGCCGATCGTCTGCTCGCCGTCGCCCGGGAGGACGCCGGGCAGCACGAGGTCCACGGCACCGCTACCCAGGCCGACGTCCTCGCGGGCGTCCTGAACGACCTCGCGACGCGCTGGGGAACTCACTCCCGGGCCACCGCCCTGAGGACGCCTACTCTCCCTACGGCCGTCGAGCCTCCCGCGGCGGCGCAGGTGGGCAACGAGCAGTTCCTGCTGTCCCTGCTCGTCCACCAGAACGGCGCGATCGAGGAGGTCTTCGACTGGCTTCGCCCACAGGACTTCGCCCATCCCGGCCACGGCCAGCTCTACCGCTGCCTCGGCGCACTCCACCACCGGGGCGAACCCATCGACCCGGTCACCACGCTGTGGGAGGTCCAGCGGCGCGGCCTGCTCGCCGAAGGCACGCTCACCGAGGAGCAGCTCGCGCCGGTACTGCGCGACGGGGCGGCGGGTTCGGCGGAGTGGCTGGGCGAGCAGCTCCTGCGCTCATCCCTCACCCGTGCCGCCGCCGGCGCCGCGCTGCAGATCGCCGCCCACGCCGACGAACGGCGCCTTGCCCCCGGACAGCTGATCGGCCACGCGCTGCACGCCCTCGGCCCGCTGGAGGAGCTACGGGCGCGCTGGCGCACCGCCACCTCCCCTCCCACACCACCACCCCGGCCGGACCCCGGCCAAGCGGCCCGCGTCCAGGCCGCGCTCGCCCGAAGCCCCACCCGGCCGGGCACCCGCGCGAACCCGACACCGAGCCACGTACCGCCACCTGCCCCCGGCCCGCAGCGGGTCCATGGGCACACCAGTCCCCGCCACTTCCACCGGAGCTCCATGTGACCACCCCCGTCAGTGAATCCCTCGCCCTGCAGTCCCTGGCCGCTCGCCTGGAAGGGCAACAGGCGCGCCTTCCCTCCTCGACCCGACTGCCGAACCGGCTCGCGGACGCCGCCTCGGTGAGCCAGAGCGTCACCGAACTCGGCCTACTGATCGCGGAGATGGGCCAGGCCATCCACACCCGGATTGCCCTCGAACCCGCCCCCGAGCACATGCTGCGAACGGCCTGGACCTACGGCGAGGTCGTCGACCGGATAGGTCAGGCGGCCTCGGCTCTCGGAGCGGTCACCGACCAGTTGGCCACAATCACCCACATCGCGCCTCTACGCGGCCGACCCGATGCCGATCAGGCACTGGCGACCGCGAACCAGGTCATCGAGGAAGCGGTCGCGACCGCCCACAGCGAGTTCGCGGAAGCCCGGCGGTCCATCCGGACGGCCGTCTCGATCATCGATGCACAGCAGGCTCGGGTCGAAGCCGCCCGAGCCCGCTCGACCGGCGACCTCCCCAGGGCCGCGCCGTACACACAGGCTGCCGCCGTGGCCACGCCTGTGTCGCCGTCCCTTGTGCGCTCGCACTGAACCGCCCTTGTGCGACCTCCAGGAACCACCCGTGAACGCACCCATCGACGAACCGCTCGCCCTCCGCACCCGGGCAAGCGCCCTGCAGCAGCAGGAAGCACTGCTGCCTTCCATCATCGGCCCCGCCAACGCGCCGGACGCCGTGCAGGTCGGCCGGCGGATCGCCGCGCTCGGCGCGCTCATCCGGGAGCTGGGGGACGAGTTCTCCGCCCGGGCCGCCAACCAGCCCGCACACGGCGATTCGATCCGCGCCGCCATGGCGTACGCCGAAGCCGTCAGCAATCTCGGCGAAGCTGCCGCCGCTCTCGGAACGGTCGCCCAGCAGCTCGGCTTCCTCGGCAAGACCGCCGAAGCCCGTCATCTCCCCTGGGCCAGGGAGGCCCGCAAGGACGCCGTCCGGGTGATCGAGTACGCCGTCGAAACCGCCCGCGACGAACTTCGCCACGGCGCCCAGAGCCTGACCCAGACCGCCTCGCACCTGTCCGACCCGTTCGACGGCCTCCGCCGGCAAGCCGCGCTGGGCCGATCGGCAACCACCCCACCTGCTCCGGCGGACCTGGGCGCCCCGGCGCCAGCGCCAACCGCGCCTGCTGCTCTCACCGTCCGGAGCCGACGGTGACGCCGCCGATCGCCGACCGCGGCCCGCTGGTCGGGAGCCTGTGCTCCGGGTACGGCGGTCTCGACCTCGGGGTCCTGGCCGCGTTCGGCGGCCGGGTCGCCTGGCACGCCGAAGTCGATACGGGCGCCTCCCGGATCCTGGCCCGCCACTGGCCGCACGTGCCGAACCTGGGCGACATCACCAAGATCGACTGGTCCCACGTTCCGCGGGTGTGCGTCCTCACGGCCGGATTCCCCTGTCAAAGACGTCTCGGTCGCCGGCCGCCGAGCCGGTCTCAACTCAGCTACCCGATCGGGCCTTTGGCTGCACGTGGCACGCGCGGTCGAAGCCCTCCGCCCACATCTCCTGGTGGTCGAGAATGTACGAGGACTCCTCACCTCCCCCGCTGCCGTCGCCTCCGCTGGCGTGTGCCGGGACACGTTAGGTGTCACCTGGACAGGATTGTTGTCACTGCGGGGCTCGAGACAGGCTGTCGCTGTGGCGTTCGATGACCTCTTCCTGGGTGGCCTGGCCGAGTGCTTGGCGGTGGCCCCCGAGGACCACTTGGAGGGGGAAGGAGGTGCCGACTTGTCGGCGGAGGGGGTAGCTGACGGCGTGGTTGATGGCTGCGGCTTCGTCGACGAGCGGCCGGAGGTAGGTTGCGGCTTCGACTTCGTCTCGGGCCTGGAGGAACTTGTCCGCGATGGTGAGGATGGCGGCCGTGGTCAGGGAGTCGTCCGGCGGGGTGGTGAAGATCCGGGCTCGGCTTCGCGGGGCCTCTCGAAGTTCTAGGAACTGCTCATGACGGTGGCCGGCCTCCAGGTCGATGACCTTGGCGAGGGCCTGGCTCGGTGCGTGCGGGCGTGCTTCCGGCCAGGACATCAAGATCATCGCGGCGACAGCCTTCAGGTCCATGAAGTACTGAGCGGTGGGGACGAGCCAGCCGACGCTTCCGACCTGCTCGGGTCCTTCGGGCGCGAGGAGGGAGAGAAATCGCTCTTGCAGGCTGATCAGCGCATTTCGTGATCGGGAATCGGCCGGCAGCGCGTCGAGGCCCGGCGCGACCTTGGTGAGGTCGGCGCCGCAGGCCGGCCGGTTGCCGCGGAGGTTGACGACGGGGCCGGAGCCGCGGCATTGGGTGGGGTGCAGTGTCTCGTCACGGGGCCGGGCCAGCAGCGTCTGCCAGTTCGCCGCGTGCGGCAGTTCTCCGCAGACGTGGCATTGGCGACGCAGAAGCCGCTGGTGCTGAAGGCAGAGGAAGATCGGGGGTAGGTGCCAGTTCCGGAGCCAGGGACCGCCGTAGAGGTCCTGGATCTGGGAACCGTCGCCGGCCAGGCACTGCGGGCAGTACTGGACTCGGTCGGTCAGGACCCACGGGTTGTTGTAGCGCAGTCGGCCGGGGATGGTCCTGATCAGATAGCGCGGACTCAGCGGGCCGTAGCGGTGTTGAAGCGAGACCAGCAGCAGACCGTCGACCTCCTCCAGGCTCAGGCGGGTGGTGTGCGCGAAGACTTCGCGGCGGCCGTTGTCGAGGGCGAAGGCCCGGCTTCCGGGGATGCGCCAGGTGAACTTCCCGTTCGGCTGGCGCTCGGAGAGGCCGGTTCGCACGACGACTTGGCTCGGCTGCAGGCCCAGCCGGAAGCCCAGCCGGCGGAGGTAGCCGGACAGGGCCTCGCCTTCCAGCGGGTCCAGGCTCTTCGGCAGCGGACGCAGATCCGCCGGGTCGGGCAGTTCAGGCATCGGCAGCTGGCCTCTCACCGCGGTCGTCGAAGACCGTGTTGCGGCCCTTGCGGCGGGGCCTCGGCGCCGGGGCGGGGACGGCGATGTCCTCGGGGATCTCGGGGATCTCGCCGGCGGTGGGGTCGCGGTCGGCGAGGTTGCCGAGCCGGATCGGGATCCCGGCCAGTAGGTCGACGGTCAGCTCCTCAGCCTGGGAGTCGATCGCTTCGGTGCAACCGTCCTCGATCAGTCGCCGCAGCAGTCCGACGATGCCGCCGGTGCGGCGGAACAGGTACTCGGGCATCGCGCCCTCGGTCAGCATGCCGGGCCGGGCCTGCAGCAGCCGCAGTCGGTCCTCGATCCCGGCCAGGTGATCGAGCCATGCCTTGATGCCCTTCGGGCTGTCGTAGTCGAACGGGTCGAGGTCGACCAGGTCGAAGCGCCGTTCGGTCTGCGTGGCGGCGCCCGGGTTGAAGGTCTGGCCCGGCTTGACCGGCGGCAGGATCCACTGTCCGGTGCGCGGGTCGGGCCGCCCGCCCCGCAGCAGGCCGGAGTTGGGGATGTCGACACCGATCAGCACCAGGGTGACGTTCAGGTCCATCAGCTCCCGGATGAGGTCGAGAGTGTCCTGGTCGTCCTCGCGGTGGAGCCTGAGCCGGGTCACGTCGTCCAGCAGCAGCGCGGTGGTGTGATGGACCCGGATCGAGTCGGCGACCTGGCGGACCATGCCGTGAAGGGTCTTGGGGTGCGGCGCCGCGTAAAAGTCCAGGATCGCCGCGCACAATCCCTTCGGGGTCGCCCGGACCGGGGTGCGGCAGTAGGCGACCGGGACGAACAGGTCGCGGGTGCCGGGGATCGGTCCGGGCAGCAGCTGGCGGTGCAGGTCCCGCCAGAGCGCCTCGAACGTGGCCGCCGCGTCGCAGGCCGTCTCGGTCTTCCCCAGGTAGCCGCCCCCGCTGACCATCAACCCGTCGCGGGTGCCGGGCTCGAAGTTCAGCGCGTTGTTCCGCAGGCGCCCGCGCATCAGCTTGGTGACCTTCGCGCTCATCGGCGTCTCCAGCAGGCCCAGGTTGACGTGGGTCGCGGTGCGGTGCAGATCGTGCAGGGCCCGGCGGCGCGGGCTCAGCGCCGCGTACTCCTCGAGCGAGAGCCTCGGGGCGGGGATGAACTTGTCCCGTTGGTCCTGCCATCGCTTCCAGCCCTCGTGCCGGGTTCGGTCCGGCGGCGGGCCCGCGCGGAGGAAGGGGACGATGCCGCTCTCATCCGGCACTGTGATCATCGGCCTGCCCTTCGTCGTCCTCCGGCAGGAGGAACAGGTCTCGTGTGCGGAACGCCTCGCCGAGCGGCGGTGGCGGCTTCGGCCGGCCCTCGACCGCGCCTTCGCGGCGGTGCCGCCGTTCGCCGTCGAGGCTCTCCTGGGCCTGGCGGACGCGTTCGGGCCAGCGCATCGGCGTGACCACACCCCCACCGGCTGCGGACCGGGACTCGCCGTCACCACGTCGGGGCCGGTCGCCGGCTGCGGCCTTCGCCCGGGTGACCTCGCGGGCGTGCTCCCTGCGCTGCGACTTCGTCAGGCGGGTCTTCCACTGGCTGACCGGTGCCCGTGCGCCGATCAGCTCCAGGAGGACCGGCAGCAGCTCATGGTCGGTCTTCGGCCGCAGCCCGGATGCCTCGGCCTTCTTCAGCACCTCGCGCACTCGCGCGTCGCCGAACGCGGGCGCCTGTCCCTGGGGCGGCAGCCCGGTCCAGGCCAGCGCGTGCCACTCGTGGGTGATCGGATCCTGGAAGAACACCTGGCGCCGGTCTCGCGGATCGCGCCGGATCATCCATTTGCCCTTGTGCTTCCCGCCCCGGGTCGACCGCTCGCCCCGGTAGTCGCGCAGGACGCTCTCGTCGTCGTACCAAAGTCCGCGGATCTTCACTCCGCGGCGTGCGTCGATCTCGACGAAGTGCGCGGGCAGCAGTTCGTAGAACAGCTCGGGCGAGGGGATGTGCATGGCGAAGCCGGCCTGCGCGAACGACGCCGCGAACAGCGAGTTCGGGCTGTGGTCCCCACCCGGGTCCCAGCTCGGCGCGTGCTCCCCCAGGCGCCGCCGTTGCCAGACGGACACGATCCAGGTCGCGACCAGGTGCTCCATCTCGTCGACGGTCAGCACCGCGTCGCCCTCCGGATCGGCTCCGCGGTCGGCGGCGTCGATGCCGGTGTAGCCGGGCAGCTGCTCGAACAGCAGGGACCGGACGGAGCCGAAGGCCCGCTCGACGGCGTGCTTGTCGGTCGGCCGCAGGACCCGGGCCGGCAGCACGTTGCAGCCGAGCACCCGCTGGACCTCCACCAGGTGGTGGTTGCGATAGACGGATCCGTGGTCGGTGGTCACCGTCTCCGGCGCGAAGAACGGCAGCCCGGCGACCTGGTGCCCGGCGAACTCGGCGACCACCGCCGCCGGCAGCCCGGGGTAGGGCCACTGGAGTTCCTCGCCCCAGTCGGCGCGCATCGGCAGGGGCAGCATCACGTCCCTGAGCAACATCGCGACGTCCACCGACGTGTCGGACACCAGCGTCAGGCAGAACGCGCAGAGCGAGTGCGTGTGCACGTCCATCGCCAGGGTCAGGTGGACCTTCACCGGATCGCCGAACACGCCGTCGCGGACCATCACGGGCAACACCGTGGTGTCCAGCGCGACCACCTGGCCGGGCCGGTGGACGACGACGTGCCCGTTCTTCACCGGGAGTTCGGCGGAGCGGGCATAGCGCTGGCGCGCTCCACCCGCGCCGAACCACTCCCGCCAAACCCGGCAGAGCGTGCGGTAGGTCGGGACCTCGGTCGCGGGGTCGAGCTTCAGCTCTTCCCGTACGTATTGGTGGATCATGCGCTCGCGGGTGCGCATGGTCACCTTCGCGCGGTGCAGGGTCTCCGCCCGGACCGCGAGGATCGCCTCCCGGACGGCCTCGGTGATGCTCGGGTGGCCGCCGCTCTCCCGCAGCCAGCGGTCGTCAGCGCAGCCGATCAGTCCGAACCGCTGCCGTTCCTGTTCCCAGCGGATCAGCGTGCGATAGCCGACCCGGCTCAGCCCGAGCAGTTCCGCCTCGCGGCGGTCCATGGCCGCAAGCTCGGCCACCTTCGCCCGCCGTCGGCCTGTCAACGTCGTGGCGTCCGGGTCGTACTCAGGTTTCGGTTCGCCCGGCCCCGGCCGCAGCCGATCGCCACTGCGGAAGCCGGTGGCGACTTCGAGCAGGTGAGCCAGCCTCAGCACGGCGAGCTGCCGCTTGCCCGGCTTCAAGTCGTCCACGGTCTTCGCCTGGCGCCCGCGGTCGGCTCCCGCGGACGCGGTGCGCGAAGATCGCTTGCAGTCAGGGTGGTTGGCGAGGAAGCGGAAGGTCACTCGCTGCCGAGTGCCGCTCTGGTCCACCAGCTGAACCCGGCCGAGTTCCGGTTCGCGCCGCTCGACCGTCCACTCGGTGCCGTCCAGCACCAGGCCGGCGCCCGGCGACAGGTCCAAGATCCTCACTGCGGCGGTCATGATTCCCGCTCCTCGCCGGTGACGACCATGGACCGGTCGGCCAGCGGCTGGCTCAGGTCGGTGCCCAGCCGCCGGTGCCAGAGCAGATGAAGGAGCTGGGCCCGAGCGATGGGCGGGAACGGCGTGGTCTCAGCGAGCTCACCGAACGTCAGGCCTTGGCGTGCCGATGCGAGCAGAGCCGGCCGCAAGCCCAGCGGGTCGGACAGCGGGCGGCGCTGGGAGGAGAAGGCGTCCAGAGCGGCCGGAGCGTGCTCCCGCCAACGGGCTGCGACCGTGTAGTGCCATCCGCAGGCGAGGGCGACCTCGGCCGCCGCGGCGAACGACTCCCGATCTCCGTCCTTGATCAGCCGCTCAGGGCGGACGTCGATCAGCCAAACGCCGGAGCGGGTCACCGCGAGGTAGTCCGGGATGTGGCTCCGGCGTTTGCCCGACGCGCCGAACCGGAGCTTGATCGGCTGCGACACGATGTCGAGCAGGCCGGCCGCGAAGTCGAGAGCAAGCAGCACCCGGGCCTCCTCCAGGCTCTCGGTGCCGTGGTGGCGGCCTGTGCTCACCAGGAACTGCAGGCCGGGACGGTGCCGTTGGGAGCGCTGCCAGGAGAACCAGCGCATCGGGTCACTGTCGACGACCGGAAGCCGGGCGAGGTCCTGCACCGTGCTTGAGGTCTCGTTGCCTCCCGCCCGCCAACTGGCCGTCCAACGCCGAGTCCAGCCCTCCTCCAGGTCCAGACCCTCACGCCCGGACGCCACCGACACCGGAACCAGAAGGTCCTCCCACCCGCAGTCGTGGGACCACAAAGGCGGCCCGACCTGAGTCAGGCCGAGCCGCGTACGCCCGCACGCGAGCCGTCTCTCGTCCATAGCCACCAGGGAACCGACCGCCGACACGTCTCGGGGCAGATCTTCGAAACCGGTGACAACAAGACCGACCATGCACCGCGGGTGACAACAACGATGGCCAAACGGTGCCAACCAGCCCGTCCCAACCCGAGCAAACACGCAGGCCCCGGTCTACGACCAGTGACAACTAGCGTGTCTCGGCACATGGCGACGTGGAACAGTGTCCGTGGTGTGTGGGAGACGACCCAACCCAGCCTGATCTGCGGGCACTTGGCGCCGTACTCGGCACCCTGGCCGAGCTCCGGTACGACGCGCGATGGCTCGTGCTTCGCGCCTCCGACGTCGGCGCACCCCACCACCGGGCCAGGGTCTTCCTCACCGCCTGGCCAGCCGACGGCGGCGCTGCTCAAGACCCCCACGTCCAACATCGCGACGAACGGCGGCTCGCAGCATCCGCAGAAGAGGAAGCGCGGGGGCCATGGTCCGATTTTGGCGGACGAGGTGGAGTGGCTGCTGCCCACGCCGAAGGCGTCGGACGGGATCAAGGGCTCGCCGAACCAGCGGCACGGCGGCGGGGACCTGACTCTGCCCTCGGCGGCAGCCTCGCTCCGCCCCTCCTCGTCCCGGAACCCAGCCTCGCGCTCCCGCAGGCGGTCGGCCCGGCCCGCGCCGGAAGCGATGGCACTGCCGCTGTGGGCGGAGGCCGTGCCGCAATCCGACTCGACCCCGGACGATGGGGACCGTACGCCGGCGCCGTCGCCCGATGGGAGACGCTCACCCGCCCGGCGCCGCCTCCCATCGACGAAGGCGGGCGGCTTCGCGCGGAGTTCGTCGAGTGGATGCAGGGGCTTGATCCGGGCTGGGTGACCGCCACCCCGGGGCTCGGGCGCCCGGCCCAGCTCACCGCCCTCGGCAACGGCGTCGTGCCTCAACAGGCTCGCCGGGCAGTGGAGTTGCTGGCGCCACCCTTCCCTCCATGCCCGCGCTGCCGTACCGGATGAGGGGCTTCTACCCCTTCTTCCCGGCCGTACCAAGTCCCGGAATCCGCGGACTCTTCTCTCCGCAGCCGCACCGAGCCGAGGGGGCTGTCATGCCTGCGCATGCCCCGGTCCGGCGCGCCCGCGCGCCGCCGGCCGTACGACCGAAGGACCTTCTCCTTGAGCACCACCACCGCCTGCGGCCCGGCCCAGGACAGCACCTACCGCGCCGTCCTGGGCTCGCCGCACGTCGCCCGCCTGCTGGGCGGCACCCTGGTCGGCCGCCTGCCCACCGGCATGGCGCCGATCGCGATCCTGCTGCTGGTACGCGCCGAGCACGGCCCGCTGGCCCTGGCCGGAGCCCTCGGCGCCCTGTACGGGCTCGCCTCCGCGCTCGGGCAGCCGCTGCTCGGGCGCCTGGTCGACCGCCACGGCCAGACCCACATCCTGGTCGCCGCCACGGCCACGGCGAGCACGGCGTTCCTGCTGCTGCCGTGCACCGGTCCGGCGCGCCACCCGGTGCTCGCGGCCTTCACCGCGCTGGTGGCGGGGCTGGCGACGCCGCCGCTTGAGGCCGGCCTTCGGGCGCTGTGGCCGGTGCTGCTGCCCGACGCCGGGCGCCAGCGCACCGCGCTCTCGCTGGACAGCAGCACCCAGGGCCTGGTGTTCGTCGCGGGTCCGCTGCTGGCCACCGGCTTCGCGGCCGGCGCCGGAGCGGCCACCGCGCTGGTGGCGACCGCGGCGCTCGGCCTGCTCGGCACCGGCCTGGTCGTGACCGCCCGCCCCTCCCGCGCCTGGACGCCGGCCGAGTTCACGGAGGCGGTGCACTGGACGGGGCCGCTGCGGGTGCCGGGCCTTCGGGTGCTGTTCGCCGCGCTGATCGGCACCGGTGTCGCGCTCGGCGCCGTCAACGTCCTGGCGATCGGCGCGGCCGAGCGCCACCACGCCGGCTGGCTGGTCGGGGTGATGCCGGCCGCGCTGTCCCTGGGCAGCATGCTCGGCGGCCTCGCCTACGGCCGCCACGCCTGGCCCGGCGCCCCGACGAAGCACCTGGTCGCAGCCTCGGTCGGCTTCGCCGCCGGATGGTTGCCGCTGCTGCCCGACCCCGCCCCCGCCGTCGCCGTCCTAGGCGCCGTGCTGCCCGGCACCTTCCTCGCGCCGCTGCTGACCGCGAGCTTCCTGACCGTCGACCGCCTCGCTCCCGAAGGCGAGAGCACGGAGGCGTTCGCCTGGCTGATCGCCTGCATCGGCGGCGGCCAGGCCGCCGGCACCGCCCTCGCCTCTCTCGTCGCCGCCATCGGCCCGCAGTTGCTCGCGCTCGTCCCGCTTGCCGGAGCCGGTGCCGCGCTGTGGCTGTTGCACCGCTTCAACGACCTCCTCTCCTCCTGACCTCCAAGCAACCCGAAGGACACCGCCGTGAACACCGCCCTCTTCGCCGCCACAACTCCCCCCACCCGCATGCACGTTGTGTGGGACTGGAACGGGACGGTCAAGGACGACCTCGACGACCATGTCGCCGCACTGAACGCGACCCTGCCCGCCCTCGGCGGCGCTCCGGTCGACCGGGAGACCTACCGGGCCAAGCACACCGTGCCGATCCCGGACTTCTACGCCCGCCTGCTCGGCCGCACCATCACCGAACAGGAGTGGATCGCCAGCGACAACGCCTTCCTCGCCCACCTGCGCGCCCAGCCGGTGCGCGTGCGCGAGGGCGCCGTCGAACTGATGACCGCCCTGCGCGAGGCCGGCCACACCCAGTCACTGCTGTCCCTGTGCCCGCACGACACCCTGGTCCGCGAAGTAGAGCAGGCCGGCATCGAGCGCTTCTTCACCCGGTACGAGGGCCGCATCGGCCCCTCCGGCGGCACCAAGGCCGCCCCGCTCGCCGCCCACCTGCACGCCCTCGGCCTCACCGACCGGGCGCACCGCGTGCTGCTGGTCGGCGATGCCGTAGACGACGCAGATGCCGCCCACGCCAACGGCGCGTACGCGGTGCTGCACACCGGCGGACTGCACCACCCCGCCAAGCTCGCCGCCTCCGGCCACCCGCTCACCGACACCCTCGCCGACGCCGTCGCCCTCGGCCTGAGCCTCGTCCAGAAGCACGACGCCCAACTGGCCTGTGCCTAACAGCAGACGGCGGCCGGGCCGCACCGCCGATCCCGCACACCATCTCCCTCGACGACCGCTGCACGAGAACTCCGCCGTGACCCGAAGAAGACCTTCCGCCCCTGCTCGCCCCGTCCGTCCGAACCCTCTGGATCTGCCATGTCCGACCCGATGCCGGGCACCCCCGAGCCCGAGCCGATCCGCATCCCCGACGAAGACCTGGACGACCTCGTCAGCGCCCTGACCCGCACCATGGCCGAGGTCCGCCAGCACGGCGTCATCCTCGACCGCCTCGGTTCCGAAGCCGACGACGCACCGGGGTCCGGCTCCACCGAGCCGGACCCCGAGTCCGCAGACGAACTCGAAGGCGCCCCTCCCCTGTTCATCCTCGCCATGGGCGGCGCGCAGTACGCCGCCGAGCTGGCCGAGCTGTCCTTCTGGGTCACCCACATCCTGCTGCCGGTCTACGGCCGGGAGATCGGCTCCACCCGCCCCTGGTGCGCGAAGTGGCACGAGCACCCGGAGGCCGTCGCCCGCCTCCACGGGCTGTGGCTCGCCTGGCAGCAGCTCACCGCCGCCGAGGCCGGACACAGCGGGCCCTCCACATGGCATCGAGACCACCTCGACCACACGCTGCTCCAACTGCGGGCGCCCGACGGCCCATTCGCCGCCTGCACCACCAGCCCGTCCCGGCCCGCCCACCGTGTCCTGTCCACCCCCGATCAGCTGGGACTCGCCGCATGACCCCCACGCTCGACCTTCAGGTCGACGGCCTGACCCCCGCCGACGAGGAGACGGCCGATCTCTACGACGGAATGCACGAGGACGAATTCAAGGTCCTCGCCCAGCACGATGCCGGCGAACGCTCCCTCGTGCTGGCCTTCGACACCACGGCGACTTGGGGCGCGCTCCACGGCGAGCCGAACGTGGCCGCCTTCGATGTCGTCCGCCACCGTGACCAGGGGTCGTTCAGCCTGCGCACGTCGCAGCACGCGAACCTCGCGTTCGCTCGCAAGTGGCTGATCGAGCGGGGGTGCCCGTCCGACGCCCTCCAGCTGGCCTGGAGGCGGCCCGGGGACGAGCTGACGGCGCGCGTCGAGGAGCGGATTCACCGCGCTGGCGACCGCTACGAGGTCGTCGACCAGCTGGCCATGGACGGCGAGGCCACCGAGGCGTGGACGATCGCTGTCGACCGGACCGCCGCCGAGCTGCCGGCGCGGTTGTTCCTCGAAGAGTTCCAGCCCGACCGCGGCACCTACACGCTTCGCGAGGGCGCCTTTCCTGATGTGGAAACCGCTTGGCGATGGACCCGCACGGATCTCGGCCCGCTGCCCCTCGTACCCGAGGACCGCGATCCGGAGTTCAACCGTACCCGCGCCACCCTCGCCCGCAGCGCAGCCCCGTCCATCAGCGCCGCCGCCGTCATGGCCTCCGCACCCGCGGCAGCCGCCGTTGCGCAGCCCGATCGGAGGCGGTCGCTGTGAGCCGCGCGAAGTTCGCCTTCTCCGCCCACCCCGACGCGATCGCCGACCTGCGCCAACTCCCCGACGCCATCCGCGACCAGGCCCTGCTCCATCTGCAGGACCTCGTGCACGGCGAGCGCGTCGCCAAGCGCCTCGACGGCCGGCTGGAGGGCTGCCACAAGATCTACCTCGGCGTCGGCGACCAGTTCGCCAGCCACCGTCTGGTCGTGCAGTTCCGCGACGCCCCGCCGGCCTCGAAGCACGCACGCGAGGTCCATCTCGTCGCCGCCGGCCCGCGGCTGGACTACGCGGTCTACCGCTCCGCCCAGAACCGCCTGGGCCGCACCGGGCTCAACCTTCCCGCCGGTCTCAGCCCCGCCGAGGAGGCCCGGGTGCGCGCCGCCCGCGCCCGCTCGACGCGCCCGGCACCAGCGGCTGCCCCCGGCGCCGCGTACACCACAGCCTCTCCCGGCTACGCCCCCAACTCCGCTGCTCGAAAGGCCCGATGATGACCACCGCCCCCACCCACGCCGAACTCGCCACCTGGCTCGTCGAGGCCGCCGAAGCCGTCTCCGGCATCGTCACCACCCAGCACTCCACCCCGCTCTCCCGCTCCTACCTCCACCCCGTCCTCGGCCCGCTCGCCGTCGGGCCCGAGGTGCTCACGGCCCTGGCGAACCGCATGGAGGACCTGCTCGACGAGGAGCTGCCGACCGCACCGGCCACCCTGTTCACCCTGGCCTCCTACGCCTCCGCCCTGGGCTGGCTCACCGAGTCGCTCTCCGAACTGACGCAGACCGTCGATGTCTTGGCCACCATGGCCGGCCTTCCGCCGCGCCCTGGTGCCGCGCCCACCGTCCCCGGCGAGTTGGAGGGCTTCGACCTCTCCGGCTACGCCCCGCGCGACCAGGAGACGGTCACCACCCTGGCGGCCGAAGCCGCGCTCCCGCCCGGCCTCTACCTCCAGGTCCTGGGCCGATCCCTGCTCGCCGCCTCGGACTTCACCGACGCGTGCCTGGAGATCGTCGGCGCCCTGACCGAGGACGCCCACGACCTCCTCAAGGAGTCGGTCAGCTTCATACGCCTGGGCGGCAACGGCCCCGACAGCCTGCCCACCCTGGTCCGCTCCCTCATCGCCCGGATGGAGACGACCGAGTGAACCCGCACGACCAGCTGGCGGAGCCGACCCCTGCCATGACCACCGCCGACGCGGCACGCGTGGAGAACGCCCTGCGCCAGCTGGCCCCGAAGTGGACCACGCACTTCGTCCACACCATCGCCAAGTACGGCCCGGAGCTGCGCGTGCGCGACGTCGCCCACCACCATCCGGCGATCAACCAGCCGTACGTCAGCAAGCGCCTCGCCGCCATGGCGGACGCCAGGCTGGTGAACCGCGACGCCACTTTCGACCGCTGGGCGCCGTACCGGCTCAGCTCCGGGGCGCGGACGCTCGGCCCGCTCTACCGCGCGGTGGCCCAGTGGTCCTCCGAGCACCTCGACCGCCCACCGCAGGGACGGTCCGACCGGATCGAGGACGCCCTGCGCCGTCTGCACCTGGTGGACACCACCGAGGTGGTCCGGCTGCTCTCGGAACACGGGAGCATGCGGGTGGGCCACCTCGGGGAGCGCATCGGCGTCTCCGAGCAGCTCATCGCCACCCGGCTCAACCACATGCAGGCCGACGGCCTGGTCGCCCGCACCGGCTCCCGGCACGGCGCCCCCTACATCCTGACCGACGCCGGGCGCGCCCTCGCCCCCGTGTACGCCGCCGTGCAGCAGTGGGACCACCGGCACTCGGCCGCCCCGGCCGTTCGGATGCCAGCCGCCGCCCGCACTCTGGCTACCGGAGCTGACACCGCACGAACCGCGGCGGCGCTGCGGCGAAGCCCCGCCCCCACGGGCCTGTTCAGCCACGCCCCGGCCACTCAGCCACGTGTCCCCGCAGCGGTGACGGCGGCGTCCCGCCCTTCCCACGGGCGGTGATCACCACGAACAGACGCCCAGAACCCCTCCCCCTCTCCGGCTCCCCCGCGCCCGCCCGCCACCGACGGCGTGCGGGCCCGCTCCCCACCGCGTTCAGGATCCTCCCGGTGCTCTCCACCTCCCCCTTGCTCGTCCACCCGCTCCGTCTCGCCGGCCCCGGTGACCACCAGCTCATCACCGACACACTCGACACCGCCCCCGGCTGGAGCCGCGACCGCTCGCCCGACGGAGCGATCCGCTACACCAGCCCCTGCCGAACCGCCCTCATCACCGGCGGTCCCGCGACCAGCCGCCCTGGCGCCTGGACCGTCCACGGCTACCGCCCGCCCGGCTCCACCCCACTGTGGCGTGCGTCGTTCGCGCCCGGAACGCCCGCCGAGATCACCGCCGCCTTCACGACCACCCTCGTCCACGGCCTGCGCAGCGGGCACCGCGACTACCTGCGCGGCGGCCCCCACCACCTCCCGACCACCCCCGCCTCCGTCCTCGCCAACCGCGGCTGGCGGCCCGACCAGAGCCCCCCGGGCTTCCACGACCAGGTCGCACCCGACCTCACCGCCGTCTACCGGCACCGCATCGGCCACCAGCCGCCCGACGCCGAAGCCGCCGGCCGGACCCCGCCAGCCTGGAGCATGCTCGCCGGCAACCTGCGAAACCCCTCCTGGCGTGCGGACTTCACCACCGGCGTGCCCTTCTACCCCCTCGTCCGCGCCACCCTCGCCTTCAGCTCGCCCGCGCCCGTGGAACGGCGCCGCTGCGACATCCCCGCCCACCACCTCCCTCACCTCACCGCCCGGGCGCCCTCCGAAGCCGCCGACGCCCGCCCGGCACCCCGCAGTCGGCCGGCCTCACCCGTCACCCCGACCGCCACCCGGCCCGCGCCCACTACGGCGCGCCGCCGCTGACCATGGACGATCCGATGCCGTACGCCCCCGAGAAGCCCCGCGAGTACCGGATCACCCCCCGCTACCTCGCCAACGGGGACGCCAACGGCTCCCCGGCCATCCAGCGCCTCCTGGACGCCGGCTGGGCCCTCAGCAGGGACGAGCTGGCGAACACCTTCGTCACCTCGCCGGACCTGCGGGCCCGCCTGGCGTACCTGCCCGAGGGCGAGGACTCGACGCTGTGGAAGATCAGCGCGGGGCCGGACGCCTTCGCCCCGCCCCAGTGGCTGGTCACCTTCGACGACCGCACCCCGCCCGAGGTCGTCGACGACTTCACCGCCGCGCTCGCCGACGCCTACGCACACGGTCCCGAGGCCTACCTGGGCGGCGGCGGCCGAACCTCCGGAGCCGACACCGCCGTCCGGCTCCTGGCCGACGGCTGGCGCCTGGACCCCGCCACCCCGTTCGTGAGCTACCAGTCGCCCGACCGCCTCATCCAGCTCCACCGACGGGACAACCCGCTGCGGCACGAAGCCGAGATGGCCGGCGACACCGAGCGCTGGCTTTTCGAGGTCGGCCCGCCCCGCGGCGTCTGGTACGCCACCGCCTCCTCGCGCCTGCCCGAGCACCTGCTCCAGACCCTCACCACCGCCGTCACCGACCGGACACCGGTCAACCGGTACATGCGGCGCGTCGACCTGGAGCACCTGCCCGCCGTCGCCACCGCGACGCCGACGGCGCCCAGCCCCCTGGAGGTCGCGCGCGTCCGCGCGGCCACCTCCCGCTCGCTCTCCTTTCCCCGCACCGCGCCGTCCGCGCTCGCCTACAGCACCACCACCCGCCCTCCGGCGCTCCCGGCCGCCTCTGCCGGACGCTCCCGCTGACCACCCGCGCCCCAAAGGAATCCCGTGCCCGACGCCACCGCCCTGGAGCACGCCGACGCGATGATCGAGAAGGCCTGGGGCCGGCCGATCACCGAACTGGAGAAGACCGCGACCCGCCACCCCGTCGAGGACCCGCTGCTGCGCGCGGCCATGCACAGCCGCGGCTACCTCACCGTGGTCTCCAACTCCGTTGCCGTGCACCAAGAACGGCTGCACGCCCTCACCCGTCCCGGGTACGTCCCCGCCTTCTACGACCTCGACCGGATCACGGCATCGGCGAGTGCCCTGCGGACCGCCCACGCCGAGAGCAACACCGCCTTGCAGGCGATCCGCCACGTCGTCGACGCCCGCGAACTCGCCCTGCAACCCAAAACAGCCCCGGCGCCGACCGCGTGAAGGCCGCCACCGCGCGCAGCACGCACGCTCCGCGCCCGCCGGGTCTTCCCCCGGAGCGGCCCGCCCCGCCGACCGCAGCCGCTCCAGCTGCCTCGGCCGCGAACCGGCGGTAGCGGAGGGTCAGTTCACGTCCTGGTCGTGGTGGGTGCCCGGGTCGGCGGCGCCCACCACGCGGGCCAGTTCCTCCAGCGTCAGCTCCACGCGTCGGCCGTCTGCCAGCCTGGCCTCGGCCGTCTCGGCCTGCGCCCACCCGGCACGGCTCGTCGCCTTCACGGCCCACTGGCCGTCGGCGATCATGGCGATGTCGCCCCTCGTCCACGCCCGACCCGCGCTGCGGATCTTGCGCTCCAGCGCCGCCATGTCTCGGCCTCTGCTCGGCTCCAACGCCATCTCCCCCTTCAGACCTGCGTACGGCCCCATGCCGTAACCCCTCTTCAGCACCGGGCCCCGCCGATCCATTCCCGGGCCGGTTCGCCCACGGCAGACCGGTAGCCACCGGAAACGACTACGCGCTTCGGTACATCGCATGTCAACGTACTCATGTCACCGAAACCGCAGGTCAACGAAGGGACCCGGCCCCATGAGCACGTCCACCAACCTCCCGCCCGCCCCCGTCCGCCCCGCCGGCCAGGAGCGCGGCTGGCTCTCCCCCGACCACGGTACAGAGCCGGCCCTCTCCCTGCTCGACGGCCTCGGCTGGACCATCGTGGACACCCCCGAGGCCAATCTCCACTGCGCCAGCCCGGACGGACGGGTCTACGTCGGCTGGCTGCCCGAGGACCCGGGCGCGTGGCAGCGCGGCATCGTCTGGCGCGTCCACGTCCGGCCCGCCGATGCCGCCGCCTGGAGCCAGGAGTTCGGCATCCACACCCCTTCCGATTCCGAAGCCGTCGCCGGGTTCCTCGCCGCGCTCGCCGCCAACCCGTCCCGATAGACCAACACCACCGATCAGAGCACTACTTGGCCACACCCCGACTGGACCACACCGTCGCCCACGGCACACCCCGTACCGGCCTCGGGCTCGCGCTCGACGACCCGCACATCGTCTGTGCCGACGGCTTCTGCGTCTCAGTGCTCGCCCTCGCCCTCGCCCCGCCGAGACGTACCTGCTGCCCGCCCGGACGCTCGAAGTCGGCTTCCCGACTCGGCGGCCGGAGCCCTGGAGCCGCTGGCGGTCCTACCTCGAACCGGCCGCCGACGAGGACGGCCCCACCGAGTCCGTGTACCTGTACGTCCCCGTCGCCCTGGTCCGGGACCTGATCGAAGCTCACGGCGGCGAGGCCCGGCTCCTTCCCCGCCAGCGCTCCTGACGCCGTATCCGTCCCGGCCGGGTCGGTCACCTGCGCGCTCGGCCGCCTGGCCACCGACGGCCGGGTGGTGCTCGAAGCCGAGGGCGAGCCGCTGGCTCTGCGGTCCTACCGCCTCGCCGACTGATCACCCGCCCCCGAAGGAGACAGCACGAACACCCATCACGTCGACTTCCACCCGGTCGTCGTCACCGCCACCACCGAGCACCACGCGAGCCGCCGCATCCTCGCCAACCCCCATCTGCGGATCGTACGCGCCGACCAGGTCCTCCCCGGCGACCTGATCGTCTCCGCCTTTCAGCCCGCCGGTCCCCACCGCTTCCGCCGCACCGACTACTTCGCCTCCGGCCCCTACCCGGCCAGCCCCGGGGTCTACCACCCGGACTGCGGCTGCGGTGTCTGCTGTCTCCCCGACGTCCAAGGCCAGGACGGCACCGTCGTCCTCACCACCGGCCGACCGTGGGACACCTGCGACCCGTGGCCCGCCAACGACCTCGTCCTCATCCACCCCAACTCCCCGCAAGCCATCTCGCCGAGGAAGCGCCCGTGCCCCAGAACCTGACCGTCGCCCACCTGATCGCCCAGCTCCAGGGCCTCGACCCGGGTCTGACCGTCCGGCTCGCAGTGAACCCGGACTGGCCGTTCTCGCACCTGCCGGCCGCCGCCGCCGTCGTGCACAACGACGTCGTCTACCTGCCCGAGGACGGCCAGGAGGGCTACCTGCCCACCGCCGTCCGCGAAGAACTCGCCTGGGCCTGAACCACCGCCCGTACGAAGGAGACCTGTATCCCGACCACCCGCCGCCTCGCCCGACCGCAGTCGCTCGACCGCGTCGCGCTGCACCCCGTACCGCCGTGGGCGAGCGGAGCGCTCGTCCGCCGCATCCCCACCAACCCCGGCCAACCGATCGAGATCCTCTGGTTCCCGGCCACCGCGCCCAGACTCCCCTTCGGTCGCATCCTGCTGCGGTGGGAGAAGGCCCCCGGGTCCGGCTGGGACGTCACCGCCCACCTCGGCCTCGCCACCACCGACGTCCACCTCGCCACCTGGCCCGCCGCCCCCGACGACTGGCCCCGCCTGGTGCGTCCCACCCTGGACGAGGTCACCGGCCTGTGCTCAGCCCTCGCCGCCGCCACCGCCGCCCTCGAACTCGCCAGCCGCCTCGCCGACTCCTGAACACGATCGCACAAGGCCGCCCCGCACCGATCAGGCCGGGGCGGCCACTCGTTCTGAAGCGATCAGTTAGTCCTGGACGGAGTATTCGTAGGTCTCTCGGCGGTACGGCCCCGAGATGCCAGACAGGCGGTTGGACGGCCAGATATCGCTGTGCTCGCTCAGGCTCAGCTCGCCGTTCAGGCGTACGAGCCAGACCGCCTCCGACTCGTAGTGCAGGACCGCGTCGCCGGGGACCCGGGCGAGCAGCTCCACGGCGAGACGGGCCATGTCGTCCTGCTGGCCGACGATGTCACCTTCTTTCCCAAGATCGAAGGACACCATGACAGTAGGCGAGAAGGCGTGCTCGCCGATTTGCGGAGAACCCCAGGGCAGCGGCGTCATCGGGGTTACATAGACCAAGGTGCCATATACGGTTTCCGCGCCGTCACCGACGAGCGTCTCCGCGACCACTGCGGGGCTGAGAAGTCGCAGCGACTGGGCGGCCTCGTTGAGCTTTCGCGCGACGTCGGCTACCGAAAGTGGGGTCGCCAACTCAAGGCTGTAGGAAAGAGACACGTTCGTCCTTCTGGTTGTCAGGGGTAAAGGTGAACCACGTTGCCGGACTTGTCGATCACCTTGACCTCTTTGAGGCCGTTGACCGGCTTGTCCTTCAGCGCTTGCAGAATGTCCGCCTGCGACAGGGGACTGTCCTGCATGTTCAGGACGATACGGTCCGCCTGCCCCTTGTTGATCTTCTTCTGCATTTCCGACGTGACATTGATAGGTCGATCTGTGGCGGGTGACATGCAGTCCATGATCTCGCCCTCCACACGATAGTCCGGATTCTTGGCACCCGGGACATTCGGATTCTGCTCGACCTTGTAGCCGTTCTTCGCCAGAATCTCGGCCGACTCGTTCTCCCGGCTGAGCGATCGTACCGTCGTGGCGTCAGCGTTCTTCGGAATGTTGGTGACGCGCCCACCAGGCTTTGCCGCTGGGTCGGGTGTCCCCGATGGGCGAGTCCCTGTGGGTCCGCTGTTTCCGCCGCCACCACCGCCGTTGCCTTCCATGTGGACCCGGTCGGGTCCGGCCGCATCCTCCATGATCTGGCTCATGCCGGCGCCGGCGAGGGAGAGTCCACCAACGATGGCGCCAGCGGAAACAACGTTGACGGGAACGCCGATCGCTGCACCCACACCAGTGAGGTCGAGGCCCACGCCCAGTACCTCGCCACCGGCCCCGAGCGTCGCGAGTCCCAGGCCAGCTGCGACCTCGGCCATCGCGCCGGGATCGTGGATCATGGCATTGCCTATCGAGGCCAGGTCTTCGACAGCAGTCTTGCCCATGTCCAGAAGAAAGTCGCCCGCGTCGGAGAAGAACTCGCCGATGTCGTCGAGCCAGCCCGGCTCCTCCGGCGCCTTGTCGCGAGCCTTGGCAATCTTGTTCGCCGCGTTGTCGCCGGCCGTCTTAAGCTGAGTGCGTGCGTTGTCGAGTGTGTGCCGTGCGGCTGCCCGCTTGCTCTCGCCGGGGTCGTTGAACTGCACCGAGTGGCCGGCGTTCTTCTCTGCTTCCGCATGTTCGGTCTTTGCTTTGCTTGTTGCCGCCTCGGCCTCGTTCCACTGCTTGATTGCGTCCGATGCCTGTCCCTGGGCCCAGGTCAGAGCATGCTGGTAGGACGTCAATGCGTTGGCAGCATCATGAAAGCAGTCACCGGCCTCCAGCCACTTTCCGGGCTCCCCCTTGAACGCGTTCCGGAATGCCTCACCAGCCGGCCCCGACCAGCCCTCACTGGTGTCGATTCGCTTCAGGCCCATCCCTGTCGAGTGAGGGTGTCGCCATAGCCCGTAAGCCAGGCGCAGGTCGATTCGAGCGCGCCCGGGTCCCCCGGAACGAGCTGGAGAGGGTCCGTCGTCTGACCCAGTTCCTTCGCCACTACTTCGCCCCCGGGTCCTCACCGCTGCTGCTACCGAGCATGCCGTCCACGATCGTGGCTTCGACACCTTGGTAGGCCTTCACCGATGCATCCAGCCGTGCCGAGATAGCCTGGGCATCCTTTGCGAGGTTCTCCACACCGATCTCCCATCGAGTGCAGAAGTTCTCAAGGACATCAGCCAGGTGACTGTGCCCGACATCGCTCTTCTTCGAGTCAATGTCGCTGACCTTCTTGACTTTCAGCTTCACCAGGGTGTCGGTGATCCCCGACGAGGCTGTTTTAAGAGCCTCCAGATCGACCTTGAAACCTTCCGCCGCCATGAACTCTCCCCGTGCACTGATGGCGTCGAGCCAACTACCAATCGTATCTGATGGGGCGGCCTGATGTGACCGGACGGCGACAGGTAGGCCCTGACCTGTCGTCAGCCTGACTGTCCGGGTGGATGGTTATCCTGAAGGGCCTGTCGAGCCTGACCGACGACTCCCGGCCGCAGCCTGCAGTCACGGCCACAGTGCCCGGTCCGACCGTCACGATGACGGGCCCCACGCAACATCGTTGCATCGGTTACGTCCGGCCCGCCAGGAACGCCAACCGGGGGGACCGGCCTCAGCCGATCCCCCCGGTAAGGTCGCAGCTCACGACCATGCGCAGCACATACCGGTTGTTGCATCCGATGCAATACCGCTCGTCAGTCCAGGTAGATGCCGGCGAAGGTCCCATCGAAGCCCAGGGCCACCCGCGCGGTGTCGGTGTCGGCGTGGTGGGTCCAGGTCGGATTGGCGATCATCGCGTCGAAGTCCTTGCGGGTGATCTCCGGCTCCAGCCACTCGTTCCCGCAGCGGCACCGCACCCACACGTTGCGGCGGTGGTTGAGCAGCAGCCAGTCCCGGCGGGCCCGGCAGGCGGAGCAGGTTACCGGCATGCCGCGCAGCGCGAGTTCGGCCGGGTGATGCAGACCCCGGACGGCCTCCGGGCCGCTGGGGGTCTGGGTCTCGCACTCCACCTGTAGGAGCAGGTCGGAGGAGACCGGGCCCGGGGTGGTAATCGGGGCCGGGGCGGTGGTGGTGTACTCGGTGGTTCTGGTCACGGGCTCTCCGTTCGTGGTGTTCGGGTACTTGCGTAACACCTGGTGGAAGCAGGTGTCGAGGGGTCCGGGAATGCCGCTCGGCGGGTTGCCGGTTCAGCGGCGTGGTGCCGGGCGGTGCGGGTCAGTAGCCGACTGGGCCGGCGCCGGCTGCACGGTACGTGCCCGTGCTGGCCCCGTCCGTGTCTGGTTACCGGGGGCCGTGCGGGTGAGGGGGTGTTCGGGGTGGGCGGGAAGGTCGGCGAGGCGGCGGATGCGCCAGACGATTACGTCGGTGGTGTTGCGGGCGGTTTCCAGCTCCCGCCGGTCGACAGCCTTCTCCAGGAGGGCTTTGGGGTCGTGGCCGGCCTTCTCGGCTTCCGTGAGGACGGCGGCCAGGGCGTCGTGCTCGCGGGCCGGACTCTTCGGGGCGTCCGTGTCGCCGAGGACAGTGCGGATGGTGGTGTCGTGGCGGCGGCGCTCGGCCGCGGGTAGCGCGCGGCCCGCCTCGAGCATCGTGCGCATGGGGGTGGCGGCAGCCAGCTGGTCAGCACGTAGTTCAGGTACTCGGCCGTCGGCCGGCCGGCCCGGATGCCCGGGATGAACCCACCATACTTCTTCATGTTGTCGGCAACTTCTT
>NZ_JBEXJK010000017.1:0-48358 GCF_040609095.1 Kitasatospora sp. NPDC004799 | reverse complement strand
GCCGTGGCGGCACCCGCCGCCGAGCCCGCCGCACGCCCGGTCAAGCGCGACTGGCGGGGCAGGCGACCGTTCTGGGGCGGGCTGCTGGTGACGCTCGGCGGCGCCGAGATCCTGTTCACCCTGAAGGCCCCGCTGCCCGTCATCCTGCACATCGGGATGCAGGGGCTGGCGGGGTACCTGGTGCCGGCGGTGATGGTGCTGTGCGGCCTGCTGATCCTGTTCAACCCGGCGCAGCGGCTGTTCTACTCCATCCTCGCCCTGCTGGCCTCGCTGGGCAGCTGGGTCACCTCCAACCTGGGCGGCTTCGTGATCGGGATGCTGCTCGGGGTGGTCGGCGCCTGCGTCACCTTCGGGTGGCTGCCCGACCAGCCGCTGCGCCAGGGCCGGCAGCGGCGGCTGGAACGCCGGGAGGCGCGCCGGGCGGGAGTCTGACGGGCCCTGGTCCGACGGGCCTCGGGCCTGGTGGGCAGCGGCCTGGCGGGCCGGGCCTTGGCGGGCAGCGGCCTGACGGGCGGACGCCCGACGGGTGAGGAGTCCGACGGCGGTGCCCCGGGTCCTGGTGGTGGGAGAGCACCGGGGCGCGGGGCACCGTCCTGCCGTCCCGCGCGTCCCCGCCCGGCCGCGGTGGCCGGAAACCGTCCCGGTCGGAAGGCACCGACGCAAGGGGTCGAAGGTCCTGGGTCTCTCCGGGGCGATCGGCCCTTCTCGCGTTCGGCGGCCCCGCAGTTGACTGGGCATGACATGGACAACAGCAGCAGCACGCACCTCGCCAACGGCACCGCCACCGCCACCGCCGAGTACGACCGTCTCATCGCCCGCCACCACGCCATGCGCCTGCGCCGCCGGCTCCTCGCCCCGTCCTCCGCGGACGGCGGCGACTTCGGGTACGGCGCGTACGGCGCGTACGGCGAGGGCGGCGGCTACGACGGTGCCGCCGACCAGCACCTGATCCGGCGCGACCTCGACCTGATCTCCCCGCTTGCGGAGCTGATCGACCACCTCTACGCGGTGATGTTCGACCGCCGCCCGTACCTGCGACCGCTCTTCCCCGCCTCGATGGAGTTCCAGCAGCTCCACCTGGAACGGATCTTCCACCACCTGATCGACCACCTCGACCGCCCGGCCGACCTGGACCGGACGCTGCGCCAACTCGGCCGAGACCACCGGAAACTGGGCGTCCGGCCGGTGCACTACGAGGCCTTCGAGGAGGCCCTGTGCGAGGCCGTCCGGCACCGGGCCGGCGAGCGCTGGACCGAGGAGCTGGAGGGCGCCTGGGTGCGGATGCTGCGCTTCGCCGTCGGCGCGATGGTGGCCGGCGCCGACTCCGCGCTCACCGAACCCCCGTACTGGCACGCCGTGGTCACCGGCCACGAGCGGCGCCGCCCCGACCTCGCCGTGCTGCGGGTGCGCACCGGCGAGCCGTACCCGTACCGGGCCGGGCAGTACGGCACCGTCGAGCACCCGGCGCTGCCGCACACCTGGCGGCAGTACTCGATGGGCTGCGCCCCCCGCGCGGACAACGAGCTGGAGTTCCACGTCCGCCGCACCGCCCCCGGCGGGGTCAGCGCCGCCCTGGTCGAGCACACCGCCGTCGGCGACCGGCTGCGCCTCGGCCCGCCGCGCGGCAGCCTGCTGCCCGACGGCGACGCCCGCGACCTGCTGCTGGTCGCGGGAGGCACCGGCCTCGCCCCGATGAAGGCGATCGTCGAGCAGCAGGCCGCCCACCGGCCGACCGGCCGACTGGTCCACCTGTTCGTCGGCGCCCGGGACCGCGCGGACCTCTACGACTGGCAGTCGCTGGCCGAACTCGGCCTGCACAAACCGTGGTTGACCGTCACCCCGGTCACCGTCGGCGAACTGGCCGACACCGTCGCGGCGGCCGGCGACTGGCGCGAGCACCTGGCCTGCGTCACCGGACCGGTCGGCATGGTCGGTTCCGTCCGCACCCGGCTGGCGGCGGCCGGGCTGCCGGCGGCGCAGGTGCGGTTCGACCAGGCGCTGTTCCGCTGACGCCGACCGGGCGGCCGCCGCTTCGGGGCGCGTTTGCTCAGCGGAAGCAGTACGAGTCCGAGGAGGCGTCGCCGCCCGCCAGGTGGGTCTGGTGGACGCGCAGGCCCCGGAAGTCGGCGCCGTGCGGGAAGAAGCGCTCGTCGACGCTCAGCCCGCCGGCCTCCGGGTCGGCGTCCAGCTTGACCATCCAGGGCTCGATGCCGTCCGGGTAGAACTGGTCGTCCCAGGCGCCGTAGAGCGAGTTGGTGAGGTAGAGCCGCCGGCCGTCCCGGCTGATCTCCACCATCTGCGGCGCCCCGCTCAGCGGACGGCCGGGCTCCGCCGGGTGCGGGGTGCGGGCGGCGATCCCGCCGAGCCGCACCGAGCCGGCCAGCCGGGGGTGGAACGGGTCCGAGACGTCGTACTGGAACAGCTCGCCGGTGCCCCAGGCGGACACGTACAGCCAGCGGTCGTCCACCGACAGGTTGATGTCGGTGACCAGCGGCGGCACCGCGCCGAACGGCTGCAGCGCGGGCGGCAGGTCCTCCGGCTTGGCCGGCTCGGCGGGGATCTCGATCACCTTGCGCGCGGTGAACGCCGGCCCGTCCCGGTACCAGAGCCAGACCGAGGCGGAGAGGTCCTCGACGCTGGCGACCACCCCGACGAAGCCCCACTCCGCCTGCGGATCGTGCGCCGGGCGCAGCTCCAGCACCATCTGGTACTGGTCGCCGAGGTCCACCCGCTGGAGGTGGCGGCCGGAGTCCAGCTCCCAGAAGTGCAGCGCGTGGCCGTACTTGCGCCCGAGGAGCAGCTCCGGCACCACCCCGTCCTCGACCATCGACGGGGTGCCCCACTCGCTGGTGATGCCCACGTTGGTGCCCAGGTGCCACCAGACGTCGTAGGCGAAGTGCTGCGGACCGCGCTCGGTCTCCCAGGCGCGCAGCACCTCGAAGGTGGTGTGGTCGAGCAGCGCCACCCCGCCCGGGCCGTCGGCGCCGTCGGCGCCGCCGAGGCAGGAGAGGAAGACGCCGTCGGGGCCGCAGTGCAGGGTGTGCGGGCGCGAGTAGCCCGCCTTGGCGGCCAGCTCCTCGGCCTCGATCGTCTTCACCAGGCGCGGGCGGACCGGGTCGGGGCGGGTGTCCAGCACGTGCAGCCGGGAGGAGCGCAGCCCGGGCAGCAGCAGGTAGCGCCGCTCCGGGTTCCGGTGGCAGGCGTGGGCCAGCGCGCTGGAGCAGGCGTTCCAGCCGAAGTGGTGCAACTCGTCGCCGAGCGTGGGCAGTTCGGCGAAGTTCAGGACCTTCCCGTAGCTCGCCGAGTCCGGATCGGTGTCGACGCTCAGCAACGCGTCCGGCCGCTGCCCGGACCGGTCGAACCCGGCCACGTACGCCAGCTTCTCCGGCGGAGCGGCGATCGCCTCGGCGGCGGAACGGTAGAGCGACGGATCGGTGTGCCCGTGCTGCATGCAAACTCCCCAACTCGCCTGGTCTGTCCCGGAAGCGTTCCACACAACCACCGGCGCACAGCAGGCGCACGAGGGGCGGTCGGCTACGCTCGCGGGGTGCACAACAGCATTCGCGGGGGGACTTTCCACGCCCCGGTCGTCCAGGCGGACACGGCGCACGTGACGGTCCCCGCCCGGCCGCCGACCATCGCCGGGCTGCCGCCGCTCACCTCCGCGTTCACCGGGCGCGACCACGACCTCGCCGGACTCCGGGCCCTGCTCACCTCGGACGGCCCGGCGACGGTGGCGGTCACCGGCCTCGGCGGCATCGGCAAGACGACGCTGGCGATCGCCGCCGGCCACGCGCTGCTCGGGGACGGGCACTTCGCCGAGGCCTTCCTCGTCGACCTCCGCGGCTACGACGAGACCCCGGTGGAGGCCGGGCAGGCCCTGGACACCCTGCTGCGCGCCCTCGGCGTCCCGGCGGAGCACATCCCGCCGGACCCTTCGAACCGGGCCGCGCTCTACCGCGCCCGACTGGACCAGTACGGCGGCGGCGTCCTGGTCGTCGCCGACAACGCCTCCACCGCCGACCAGGTCCGCCTGCTGCAGCCCCCGTCCGCCCGCCACCGCCTCCTGGTCACCTCCCGCGAGACCCTCCCCAGCCTCGACGCCCGCCTCCACCGCCTGGGTGTGCTCGCCCCGGAGGCGGCCGTGGCGCTGCTCGACACCGCCGTACGGGCCCCGCGCGCGGACGACGACCGCGTCACGGCCGACCGGGCGGCGGCCCGGCGGATCGCGGAGCTGTGCAGCCACCTCCCGCTCGCCCTGCGGCTCGCCGCCGCCCAGCTGGTCCTCGACCCGTACCTGCGCCCGGAGGAACTCGCCGAGGACCTCGCCGACGGCGCCGCCCGGCTCGACCTCCTGGACGACGGCGAGACCGGCATCCGCGTCGTGCTCGACCGCTCGCACCGCCGGCTCACCGAGCCGCAGGCGGAGCTGTTCCGGCTGCTGGCGCTCAACCCCGGCCCCGACATCTCGACCGAGGCCGCCGCCGCGCTGGCCGACGCGAAGGTCCGCGAGGTCCGCCCCCGGCTCGCCCAGCTCGCCGGCAGCGCCCTGGTCGAACAGTCGGCGGGCGGCGGCCGCTGGTACCTGCACGACCTGGTGCGGGACTACGCCCTGGAGCAGGTCGGCCGGGACCGGTCGGCCGCCGAGCGCGCCCTGCGACGCCTGCTGGTGCACTACGCGGAGACGGCCGTGGCCGCCGACGAGGAGATCGAGGCGCTGCCCGGGAGCCCGGGCCCCGGCCGGTTCCGGGACGGGGCCGAGGCCGCGGCCTGGCTGGAGCGCGAACGGGCCACCCTGGTGGAGGTCGTGAGCCTGGCCGCGGCGGGCGGCCAGGCCGCGGTGGCCATGCGGCTGTCCGCGTCGCTGGTCAGCCACCTGGTCCGGTGGTCCCGGAGCGACGAGGCCGTCACGGTGGCCACGGCGGCGCTCGCCTCCGCCCTCGCCGTCGGGATCAGGTCCGAGGAAGCGGTGGCCTGGCACAACCTCGGCTACGCGCTGGGCAAGGCCCGCCGGTTCGAGGATGCGATGGCGGCCCTCGGCGCCGCCGGCGACATCTGCCGGGAGCTCGGCGATCCCCTGGGCGAGGCCTCGGCCCGGGCGAGCCTCGCCGAGGTGCTGGCGGGTCTGCACCAGCCGCAGCCGGCCATCGAGGCGATCCGGTCCGCCCTCACCCTGGTGCGCGGCCTGGGCGACCGGCGGCGGGAGGCCCAGATGTCGGCCAACCTCGGCGTCCTGCTGCTCGACGTGGGCCGGGCGGACGAGGCCGAGGAGACGTTCCGGCGCACGATCACCGTCTTCCGGGAGCTCGGCGACCGGCGCGGCGAAGGCGTGTCCTGGGGCTACGTCGCCCAGATCCTCTGCGGCCGGGGCCGCTACGAGGAGGCGGTCGAGGCCCACGAGCACGCACGGGCCACCTGCCGCGGCACCGGTGACAAGCACAGCGAGGCGATGGTGCTCGGCGACCTCGGCGTCACCCTCGTCCGGGCGGGCCGGGCCGGCGAGGCGGTGGAGATCCACGAGCGGGCCTGCCGGCTGATGCGGGAGGCCGGCGACCGCCACGGGGAGGCCCTGAGCCTGCGCAACCTCGGCATCGCCCTGCGGCGCACCGGGCGGCCGGACGAGGCCCTGGACGTGCACCGGCGCTCCCTGGCCGTCTGTCAGGAACTCGGCGACCGCACCGGCGAGGGCAGCACCTGGAGCGCCCTGCGCGCCGTGTACACGGACCTCGGCCGTCCCGAGGACGCCGAGGAGGCCCGGCAGCAGGCGGAGCGCGCCTTCGCCGACGCCTACGACGCGCTCTCCGAAAGCATTGCGATCATCACATCCCAGCAGGTCGTTCCCGCCGCGGAAGAGCAGGGCTGAGCCAGTACAGTCAGCCCCATGGAGTTCCGTGAAGACATCCTGGGTGCCCCCTACGAGGCGGCGGAGCTGACGCTTCGGCCGGACGCCGAGGGGGCGGTGTGCGCGACGCTCGTCCGTCGCCCGGTCCCCGGGGCGGAGCGGGCCGTGCTCTACATCCACGGGTACAACGACTACTTCTTCCAGACCAACCTCGCGGACCACTACACCGCGCTCGGGTTCTCCTTCTACGCCCTCGACCTGCGCAAGTACGGCCGCTCGCTGCGCCCGCACCAGTCGCCGAACTTCGTGCGCCACCTCGCCGAGTACGACGAGGAGATCGACGAGGCGGTCCGGATCATCCGCGAGGTGGACGGGCACCGGCAGCTGCTGCTGAACGGCCACTCCACCGGCGGGCTGATCGGCGCGCTGTGGGCCGGCCGGCGGGCCGGGCGCGGCGTGGTGGACGGGCTGTTCCTCAACTCGCCGTTCCTGTCGATGCCGACCGGGCCGGCCGTCCGCGCGCTCGGCGGGCCGCCCCTGACGGTGCTCGGGCGGATGGCGCCGACCCGCGTCCTGCCGTCCGCGCTCAACCCGCACTACACCCACAGCCTGCACAAGGACCACCGGGGCGAGTGGGACTTCGACCTCACGCTCAAGCGCCCGGAGAGCTTCCCGCTGTACGCGGGGTGGCTGGCGGCGATCCACCAGGGCCACCAGCGGCTGCGCCACGGGCTGGGGATCGACGTGCCGGTGCTGCTGATGGCCTCGACCCGGTCCATCTCCACCACCAAGTGGCACAACGCGCTGCACCACGCCGACGCCGTGCTGCGCGCCGACGACATCGCCGCGCAGGGCCCGCGGCTGGGGCGGCACGTCACCGTCGTGCGGATCGAGGGCGGCATGCACGACCTGGTGCTCTCCGGCGAGGCGGCCCGCACCGAGGTGTTCGCGGAGCTGGACCGCTGGCTGGCCGCGTACCTCGACGTCGCGCCGGTCGGGGAGCGCGCGTGACCTTCCCGCCGGACGAGCACGACGAGCCTCTGCCGGTCGGCCGGCGGACCGACCTCGGCTTCGCCAAGCTCATGCCCGACCTCGACCGGGACGGCGGCTGGCTGCTCACCCTGGACGGCACCCCGCAGTCGTACGTCGACCTCGCCGACCCGACCCACCTGGAGTTCGAGTACACCCGGCGCCTCGGCCACCTCGCCGACGCCGTCGCTCCCGCCGGGCAGCCGCTCGACGCGCTGCACCTCGGCGGCGGCGCCCTCACCCTGCCCCGCTACCTGGCCGCCACCCGGCCCGGCTCGCGGCAGCGGGTGGTCGAGGTGGACGGGCCGCTGCTGGAGCTGGTCGCCGAGCACCTGCCCTGGCAGGGACCCGGCGCGGACATCACCGCGACCGTCGGCGACGCCCGGGCGGCCCTCGCCGAGACCCCGGCCGGCTCGCAGGACCTGGTGATCGCCGACGTCTTCCACGGCTCGCGCACCCCCGCCCACCTCACCTCGGTGGAGTTCCTGCGGCTGGCGGCGGCCGCGCTGCGCCCCGGCGGCTGCTACGCGGCCAACCTGGCGGACGGCCCGCCGCTCGCCTTCGCCAAGGCGCAGGCGGCGACGGTGCGGGCGGTGTTCCCGTACGTCTGCTTGGTCGCGGAGGCGCCGGTGCTGCGCGGCCGCCGGTACGGCAACATCCTGCTGGCCGGTTCGACGGCGCCGCTGCCGGTCGCCGAGCTGACCCGGCTGCTTGCGGGCGACATCTTCCCGGCCCGGCTCACCGAGGGAGCGGACCTGGCGGCCCTGGTCGGCCGGACCGCCCCGGTCACCGACGCCGAGGCCACCGACTCCCCGCCCCCACCCGACGGCGCCTTCAGCATCGGCTGAGCCCGGCACCGTCGGCGCGGACGCGGCGACCACGGCCCCCGGTGTTCGACCTGGTCGCCGGCCGCCGGCCGTGCGGACGGCCTGATCCGGGGGCGGGTCGGAGCAAAGCGGCGCCCGGTCGCTGAAGACCGGGCGCCACCGCGGGACTGCCGCGCTGCTTTCGACCGTCGACCTATTCCTCGTCGACCGGGCGCACGTACTCCAGCGTCCAGGTCTCCTGGAACTCGGGCTTGGGCTCGGTGAACTCGATCTGCGCCCCGCGGTGGCCGGCGCGCGCGGCGAGGCCCTTCTCCGCGAGGATCTTGACGCCTCCCAGAACCGCCTCGAAGGTGAACTTCGCCAGCTCGGGGCGGGGGACGGTGTTGACGAAGAGCCTGTCCTCGGCGATCACGAGACCGGCAGCGTCGTGGGCGGCGAGCCGGACGACGTAGGGCGCCCCCGGCACCGGCTCGGCGGGCTCGATGACCCACTCCTGCTCGATCGGGAGGGGGTTGAAGCGGTCGACGATGACGGGGGCACCGTGCTTGACGGCGTACTCGGTCGCCGTCACCAGCGAACTCGGACCGATGATGTGGGCGTGGATCTTGTAGATGCCGGGCTTGATCGGGATCGGAGGCATGGGGCCCTCTTTCGCTTTCGGTCTGACCTGATAAAGGGAATTTCGAGATCCCACTCCACCACAAGCGCAGGGCCTGCACGCGGGATTACTTCATCAAGCCTGATGATGGCGCGAAGCGTTCGATCCTACTTTCGGTCTCGACAATGCATTCGAGATGAATTCGAGCATTCGATTCCGATGGGGTATTTCGATGGCCGCCATGCCGAAATTCGCCGATCGGGTCGCCCGCCCGCTCGCCACCATCGCCGGTTCCGGCTGCCGGACGTGCCTGCGAGCCCTACCCCTGCCCTGGCCGCGTACGGCGCCCCCTGGCACCCACGTTGCCGGAGCCGGCTTGAGCGGCCGGCTCCGGCAACGCGGGGACGAACTGCACCGGCGCGCCCAATGCCTTTGCCGGCTTTTACGGCTCGATGTCCAGACGGACGAGCGCGGCGATCTCCACGAGCTGATCGGGCAGCGCCAAGTCGGAGATCCCCATGACCGTGCTGGCAGGGCGATGCTTTCCGAAGTACTCCGCGTGGAGGCGTGCGGTCGATTCGAAGTTCTCCCGCAGGTTCCTCACCAGCACAGTGGTCTCCACCACCTGGCCGCGCTCGGCCCCGAACTGATCCAGTACCAGGTCCAGGTTCTCCAGCGAGGTTTGGAACTGCAACTCGAAGTCGCCGGTCCCGATGAAGTTGCCGAGACGATCATGAGACAGCTGGCCTGACACGTAGACCGTGTCACCGACCTGGACGGCCTGGCTGTACCCGTACATCGATTCCCATGGCATGCCGAAACCGAATTCCTTCGCCTGAGAACTCATGACTCACTCCCTTGGGGCGGTTCGCGGGGCCGTCCCTTGTGGAAAGACCCCCTTGCCCGGAGAAGTTAGCGGCTCGCGCAGGCGGCACTTGTCCGGTGGTGAAGTCGAGGTGTTCTCCGGGGGCACAGAATTGACTTCTCGGCCCGCGTGCGCTGCCCCATGTACGGCCTCTTCCGGTGGGATTCAACGCCAAACGGCGTCCGGCACCTGGCACTCCGGCACCGGCCCCACCCGACCGACCCCGCGCTGATCGACATCGCTGCGTCGATGCTCGCCCGCGCCGCCCAGCTCGACGCCGTGGTGAAGGCTGAGCGCAAGTTCACTGCTGTCGGCAAGGAGGAGCTGCTTCTTCATGATCCGGTGATCCGCAGGGGTGCCGGCCCGCAGGTCGGCGGTGGAGCCGCCGGATGGTGAGCATGGCGCGGCCGTCGGCGGTGGCCACGACGTCGCCGTTCTCCTCCCGGCGGAGGAACCCGGCCTTGATGGCCGGCTCGATCACCTTTCGGCGCGCTCGGGGGCCCTGGCCCCTCAGCTGGCGAAGCCGCCCTGGGGGCGGATGATCTCCAGGTTGGTGCCGTCCGGGTCGTTGAAGTAGGCGACCCGGGTGCCGAGGGCCGCGTCCGGGGTGACCTCGCCCTCGATGAAGGTGTAGTCCTCGCCGAGGAATTCGTAGCCGGCCTCCTTCATCCGCCGGTACACGGCGTCGAAGTCGTCGACCCGCAGGCACAGGTGCATCGAGCCGGGCCGGTTGGCCACCCCGTTGGTCCGCTCGCCGACCGGTTCCTGGAACTGGATGAGGTCGATGCCGAGGCTGTTGTCCAGGTTGATCGTGGCGTACCGCAGCTTCGCGACGGGCAGCCCCTGCGACCGGCCGAACGGCGCGCTGTGCATGGTCCCCTCCGCGACGGGCTCCCGTCCGGTGAGGGCCGTGTAGAACGCGATCGACGCGTCCAGGTCGGAGACCGAGATGCCGACATGGGCGGCCCGGGTGAGGTTCATCGGGGTGCTGGAAACGGCCATGGCCATCCCTCTCGTTCGCGCCCCGCGGCCCGGTGGTCGGGGCGGGCGGGGCGGGGCGGGGGCACTGGAGAACCGGTCCGCTCCCCATTCTCCCGGCGTCCGCCGATCGCGCACCTCGGAGGGCCGCGGTGCCCGTTAATTCAGCGGCCGGGCCTCACAGTGGGTTGTTAGGGTGGGGGCCGGTCAGGGACGGCTGAGGTGTGGGGGATCCATGGGTTCGCAGGACGGTAGTGACCGTGCGGGTTTCGGGTGCGTGGCGTGCTGCGCCGAGGACACCGCGGTGGCGCTGGCGCACCACCACAACCGCGACGGGGTTCGGTTCGAGAACATGATTCGGGACGACTCTCATTTCATCGTCTCTGTTCAGCGGTGCGGCCTGTGCTCGCAGGCCTTCGTGAGCGTGTTCACCGAGTACGTCGACTGGGTCGCCTCGCAGGACGCGCAGTACCGCACCGTGCTGCCGATCACGGACGCCGAGGCGGACGACCTGGTGGCGGGGCGGTTGAGCCCGCACCAGGTGGGGGCCCTGGGACACGGCCGCCGCCATCTGCAGAGCGACTGGCCGAGCGGTGCCGAGGAGCCGTCCGTGTACTGGAAGAGCGGCGTCTTCGGGGTCAGCGAGGGGCACTGACCCGGACGGCGCGCCGCGGGCCTGTCGGTTGTGCATGTCGTTGTCGCCCCGCCGACGGGCGGGGGCGTGGGGGCCGGAGAGGGAGGGGTCCGACTCTCGCGTGCACCGGCGCCGGGGGAGTCCGAGTCCGGGACACCAGCGGGTTCGCTGACCGTCCTGGGTCTGGTGGCGGGAGCTCCCTCAGGACCAGGGGCTTGACCCTGAGGCGACGGCCGTCGTTGGCCTCTTGCAGCAGGGCCCCGATCACGAGGATGGCCAGGTCTGCGGCGACGGCAGGGTCTACAGGGCCGGCCTCTTCTAATGATCAGAAGCGGCTCGGGTTCTCGTCGACATGAGGGGGCTTCACCGGGTCGCCCGATCCGCCTCGATGGTCCCGGCCGCCTCGGCTGCTTCCCGGAAGGTGACGACCGCCTCGCCGTTCTCCCGCGCCCATGCGGTGAGCATCCTGATGGGCTCCTCCAGGGTTCGCCCGAGATCGGTCAGGGCGTACTCCACGCGCGGCGGCGCCTCGGCGTACGCGTGCCGCTCGACGAGCCCGTTGGCTTGGAGCCGGCGCAACGTCTGGGTCAGTACCTTGCGCGAAATGCCACCGCTCAGCTCGACCAACTCACCGTGGCGCAACGGGCCGTCGGTCAGCGCGAAGAGCGTGACCATGGACCACTTGCTGGCGATGATCTCCATGGCCAGGAGAGCGGGACAGTCGGCGAGGAAGGCAATTCCGGGTCGGAGGCTCATGCCCCGAAGGTTACCTGGAGGTACCTGTTGGCCGCCTATCGTCGGAGAGGTGCGCACGCCCCCTTACCCGCACTTCGCACGATTGAGGTTTCAGCCATGTTCGTCTCCCTCGCCGTCGTCACCGTGGTCATGTCGGCGCTTCTCCTGGTATCGGCCGGGGCCAAGTCGCTGCGGACGCGGCACATCACCGAGCAGATGTCCACCCTCGGAGTGCCGCAGAGGATGATGGCTTTCCTGATCGGCGCTCAGATCGCGGGCGCGGCCGGTGTGATAGCCGGACTCTGGTGGGCACCCGTCGGAATCGCCGCCGCGATCGGCCTGACGCTCTATTTCGCTGGGGCGGTCGTCTTCCACCTGCGCGTCGGCGACCGCAAGGGCGCGTCTCCGGCGGTGGTCCTCACCATGGCCTCCGTCGCCCTGATCGTGCTGCGTGCTGCCACCCTCTGACCGCGGACAGCCAGTCTGACGCCGGCCTTGACCGTGCTGAGTGAGGTTGGTCTCCGATGAGGACGGCCACCGTTGATCATCGTGAGTTGTGTCGACAAACGAAGATCAGCTGGTGGCCGTGGGCCACGGCGTAGATCCTGCTCGGGTGGCAATCGGTATTCGAGGGCCTGACGGGCAAGGTGGCGGGCCGGTTCGCCCGGGCGGAACCCCGCCGTCGAGCGAGGGCGTTCGCGCTGCTCGCCGGAGGCACCGCACTGATCGACGCCGTTGTACGTCTGAAGGGCTGCGCACCATCGAAGAACTGAAGACCTGGATCACCGAGAACCCCGTACGAGCACGGTCGGCCGTCGTCGCGGCGCCGACCGCGCTGGGCCCCGTCGTGCCCGCGCTCGCCGGGTACGGGTTCGTCCGCCTCGCCCTGGCCGACCCGCTCAAGGCAAGGCCCTTCGGGAGGCCGGTCACTGACCTCGCGCTTTCATGAGTCCGCGCACCTGAGTGTGGCCGGCACGTCCCGAAGTGCTCTTGGCCTGGTGCGATGGGCACTCCTGGTTCCTGATGGTCAGTAAGGGGACTTCACTCCTGGGGGAAGACAAGTAGGCGGTGGTCGTCGGTTGAGGCGGCTCCGGGAGGTTCCGGGACTCTCTGGCGGCCGCGGACGGTGCTGCAGGTGTCGCGCGACAAAACTCCTTGCCGATCTGCAGACGGGGACCTATCGTCGGTCGGCCCGTATCGCCCCCGACCCGAAAGCTGTCAATGTCCGTCCGCCCCGCCGTCGCCGGCGATGCCGACTTCCTCTGGCGCATCCTGCTGGAGGCATACAACTGGAGCGGCGAGCAGCGATTCACCGCCCAACAGCTCGCCGCTGAGCCGCATGCCGCGCGTTACCTCGTCGGCTGGCCCCGCAGGGACGACTTCGGGGTCATCGCACAGACCGACGCCGGCGAACCGATCGGTGCGGCCTGGGCGCGGTACCTCCCTGAGAGTGAGCCCGGATACGGCTTCGTCGCTCCGGACGTTCCCGAGCTCAGCCTCGGCCTGTTGCCCGAATACCGCGGCCGCGGGTACGGCCGGGCCCTGATGGAAGCGCTGATCCAGGTCGCCGCCAAGGGACCGTCCCCGGTCGCTCGACTCAGCCTGAGCGTCGAGGACGGCAACCCCGCCCTGCACCTCTACACCACCCTCGGCTTCACCCGAGTCGGGCGCAGCGGCAACTCGGACACGATGGTTCTGGACGTCCAGACCTGCCGCAAGCCACTGAACGGTCGTTGATTCCCACGCGTCAACCAGCCTCGGGCTTTCGCGCGCGGGACCGTCCAGGTCTTGACCAAAAAACGGAGAGCACCTCTGACCTGCAACGATAGGGCTTGTCTAGGGTCCGATCGGCACAGGGGAAGAGGTGCTCTCCGGGCGAAGAAGCGTAGTGGGTGGTATCCGCTTGTCCACGTCCGGGGCGACGGTGAGGGGGCGGTCTCGAGGACGGCGAACGCTGATCCGCGCCGACTCCGCCGGTGGCACCCACGAGTTCCTCAACTGGCCCACTCGGCGCGGCCGGTGGCTGTCCCTCCCACTCGGGACGGTCATCAGCGACGCCGTCCACCAGGCCGCCCTGCAGGTCCCGGCCTCGGCCTGGACGCCGGCCGTCGAACTCGACGGCGACGTGCGCGACGGTGCCTGGGTCGCCGAGCTCGCGGGCGACGCCCTTGTGCGGGTACGGCATCACCGGCAGCACCGCGGAGCAGGCGTTCGCGGTGCTGATCGCATTCGTCCTCGCCACCGACATCGAAAGCCTCGGGTGGTGAACGTCGCAGTGGTTGGATGGCTCGCATGAGCGAGCCCGACCGTTCTCGGGTGATCGCCGAAGTCGCCCTGCGCAGTCTCCAGGCCGACCGCTGTAACGGCGAGTACCTGTTGACCCAGTACCTCAGCACCTCCGACGCGAGGACGCTCCTGGCGTCGCCCGAGGTGCCCGACCACGCGGTGGAGCTGCTGGCCGAGATCGGCCGCACCCGCCGCCTCGCGTTGGCCCTGCTCCGCATCCTGCCCACCTGACCCGACGCCAAGGCCCCCGGCCGGTGCTGCTCGTACAGTGCTGACCGGGGGCCATGGTGCGTTTCAGGACGCGTTCACCCCGGGCTTCTCCTCCTCCTCCTTCGGCGGCTTCCAGGCCGCTCCGCGCCGTCGCCCTTCGCGTTCAGGTACGGCTGTGCGTGCCTCTTCACGGTCACCACCTGCCACCCGAGCGGTATCCGTCGGTGGTCAGCCCCAGCGCGGTCTTCCGGTTCGGCGCCCCCTCGGCGGCCTCGTCGTGGCCTTGGCGTCCCGGATTCTTCTCCGACGCCTTGTCCACGAAGCGCGAGCGGTCGGCGGGGGTGTCGGTCTCCGGGCGGTCCGGATCGAACGCGGGGCACGGAAATCCGTTGGGCCCTGCCCGGGGCGGTCGGTAGCGTGTGGGGACGAGTGAGGGGGTGGTCCGGTGCGGCCGTTGCTGCTGGTGGATGTCGACGGGCCGCTGAATCCGTGTGCGGCGAAGCCGTACCGGCGGCCGGAGGGGTACGAGACCCACCGGATGATGACGCCGCGGTGGGAGGCGGCCGAGCGCCGTCGGCTCGCCGCGTGGGGCCTTCCGCACAAGCCGCCGAAGCCGTTGCGGCTCTGGCTCAACCCGGCGCACGGGCCGGCCCTCGCCGCGCTGCCCTTCGATCTGGTGTGGGCGACTACCTGGCAGGAGGAGGCGAACGGTTTCATCGCGCCCCTGCTGGGGTTGCCCGAACTGCCGTACATCGCCTGGTCCGAGCCGCGGATCGAGCCGGAGGGCGGGGTGTTCTGGAAGACCCCGGACGTCGTCGCCTGGGCGCGGGGGCGGCCGTTCGCGTGGGTCGACGACCTGGTCACGGACGCGGACCGGGCGTGGGTCGGGGCCCGTCACAGCGGGCCGGCGCTGCTGCACCGCGTCGATCCGAAAGCCGGGCTGACGGTGGCGGACTTCGAGCGGCTGGCGGACTGGGCGGACGGGCTGGGCTGACCGTCGCCCCTTCCGGCGGTCGGCGCGTCGGCGGGAGGGGAGGTGCGGACGGGGTGTCAGAATCGGCGGGTTCATGCCCACCACGGGAACGCGACGGGAACGCGACAGGAACGCGGGACCGCGACGGGACCGCGACGGCGACGCCGCGGGACCACGTCCGAAGGAGCGAGCGATGAGTGGCGGCGGGGAGCGGCCGGAGCTGGGGCAGGTACCGGAGACGGCGCTGTGGACGCTGTGGCACCGGGCGCTGGAGGCGCGGCGGCCGGACACCGTGCTGCCGGACCCGAAGGCGGTCGAGCTGGTGGACCGGATCGACTACCCCTTCGCGGCGCGGTTCGGGAGGAACGCGCTGGTCAGCCAGCTCCAGGGGCTGCGGGCGGCCTGCTTCGACCGCGAGGTGGCGGACTTCCTGACCCGCTGCCCGCGCGGCACCGTGGTCGGGCTCGGGGACGGGCTGGAGACCCAGGCCTGGCGGGTCGACAACGGGCGGGCGAGCTGGCTGTCGGTGGACCTGCCGGACACCGTCGCACTGCGGCGGCGGCTGCTGCCGCCGGACGAGCGGCACCGGATCGTCGCCCACTCGGTCACCGACCCGGGCTGGATGGACGAGGTGGACCCGTCGAACGGGGTGCTGCTGAGCGCCGAGGGGCTGCTGATGTACCTGCGGCCGCCGGAGGTGCGCGCCCTGATCGCGGCCTGCGCCGAGCGCTTCCCCGGCGGGGCCATGGTGCTGGACGCGGTGCCGCGCTGGTTCAGCCGGCGGGCCGTCGAGGGCAAGCTGCGGGACCGGCACTACCAGGCGCCGCCGATGCCGTTCGGGATGGACGCGGACGAGCGCGGCGGGCTGGCCTCCGCGCACCCCGGGGTCACCGACCTGCGCGAGGTGTACCCGGAGGGCGGGCGTTGGCCGGTGAGCGCCCTGCTACCGCTCGCGCGCCGGATCAAGCAGCGCCCGTCCGTGGTCGCGCTGCGTTTTGCCGAATCTTGAAGAAACGCTGGTCAACCTGGAACCATGGCTGCGGGGCGTACGTCGTAACCACGGGTGATCGGCCGGGGGGACAGGCCGCCCGGCACGTTAGGCTCGCTCCGGGGGGAGCGGCCTGGGTGCCGCCATCGGACGAACCGACGGGACGGGCACGCTGCTCCAGGGGGAGCGCGGCCGGTCCCGTCCAGCCACGGAGGGACTGGCCTTGCACATCGACGCCTGGATCGAGGGGATTCCGCCGACGGCGGTTTACGCCGTGGTCGGTCTGATCATCGGGCTGGAATCGCTGGGCATCCCGTTGCCCGGCGAGATCGCCCTGGTCACGGCGTCCCTGATGGCGGTCAAGGGTGTGGTGAGCCCGTGGGGCGTCGCCCTCGTCGCGATCGCCGGCGCGATCATCGGCGACTCGATCGGCTACTCGATCGGGCGCAAGGGGGGCAAGCCGCTCTTCGAGAAGCTGGGGCGCAAGTTCCCCAAGCACTTCGGGCCCTCGCACCTGGCCACCGCCGAGCGCTCGTTCCAGAAGTGGGGCATGTGGGCGGTCTTCTTCGGCCGGTTCATCGCCCTGCTGCGCATCTTCGCCGGTCCGCTGGCGGGCGCGCTGAAGATGCCGTACTGGAAGTTCCTGATCGCCAACGTGCTGGGCGGCATCATCTGGGCCGGCGGCACGACGCTGCTGGTCTACAAGGTCGGCAAGAGCATCGAGCCCTGGCTGGCCCGGTTCTCCTGGGCGGGCCTGGGCGCGGCCCTGGTGATCGGCCTGGCCTCGGCCTGGATCATGAAGCGCCGCGCCGCCAAGACGCACGCCAAGATGGAGGCGGAGGAGGCGGCCAAGGCCGCCGCCGCGGTCAAGGAGCCGGTCGCCGACTGACCGTTCGGACGGGCGGACGCCAGGTCGGTCTCCCGACCGTTCGGGCGGCCGCTCCCCGGTCGTTCGTCCACAACCGCCGTCGTGGAGCCCTCGGGCCCTCGGAGTAGCATCGGCCGAGTACCTGCCGATCTTGCACTCCGGAGGGCCCGATGTCTTTGCAGCCGACCTGGGACGCCGTGGACGCGTACTTCTCCGAGCAGCTGGTCGGGCCTGACCCGGTCCTGGAGCGCGCCACGGCCGCCGCCGACGCGGCCGGGCTGCCGAAGATCGCGGTGGCCCCCAACCAGGGCAAGCTGCTCCACCTGCTGGCCCTGACCCAGGGCGCGAAGCGGATCCTGGAGGTCGGGACGCTCGGCGGCTACAGCGCGATCTGGCTGGCCCGGGCGCTGCCCGGGGACGGCACCCTGCTGACCCTGGAGCTGAACCCCCGGCACGCCGAGGTCGCCCGGGACAACCTGGCGGCCGCCGGCCTGGCCGGGGTCGCCGAGGTACGGGCGGGCCGGGCCGCCGACTCGCTGGCCGCGCTGGTGGAGCAGGGCGTGGAGCCCTTCGACCTGGTCTTCATCGACGCCGACAAGCCGGGCAACCCGGAGTACTTCCGCCGGGCGCTCCAGCTGACCCGGCCGGGCTCGCTGATCATCGTCGACAACGTGGTGCGCGGCGGCGCGGTGGCCGACGCGAACAGCACCGACCCGGCGGTGATCGGCACCCGGGCGCTGCACGAGCTGATCGCGGCCGAGCCGAGGGTCACCGCGACCTCGGTGCAGACGGTCGGCAGCAAGGGCTACGACGGCTTCACCCTGGCCCGCGTCCAGGGCTGAGCCCCCTGCACACCCACTCGAACATCTCGAAGATCCCGGAAACCCCGAGGATCTCGACCACCGGAGAACGGAGACATCGTGCGGATCGGACTGCTGGGAACCGGCCCCTGGGCGGAGCGGGTGCACGCGCCCGTCCTGGCCGAGCACCCCGGGCTGGAGTTCACCGGCGTCTGGGGCCGCCGGCCGGAGGCGGCCGAGGCGCTGGGCGCCGCCCACGGCGTGCCCGGGTACGCCGACCTCGACCGGCTGCTGGCCGAGGTGGACGCGGTCTCCATCGCGCTGCCCCCGACCGTGCAGGCGGGCCTCGCGGTGCGGGCCGCCGAGGCGGGCTGCCACCTGCTGCTGGACAAGCCGGTCGCGCTGACCGTGCCGGACGCCGAGGCCGTGGCCGAGGCGGTGCGCGAGCACAAGGTCGCCTCGGTGGTCTTCTTCACCGTGCGCTTCGGCGGCGACCAGATCCCGTGGATCGAGCGGCAGGCGGAGCTCGGCGGCTGGTACACCGGCCGCTCGGACTGGCTCGGCTCGGTGTTCGCCCCCGGCAGCACCAGCCCGTACGCGGCCTCGCCGTGGCGAGTGGAGAAGGGCGCGCTGTGGGACGTCGGCCCGCACGCGCTGTCCGTGCTGCTGCCGGTGCTGGGCGACGCGACCCGGGTGACGGCGGCGGCCGGTCCGCTGGACAGCGTGCACCTGGTGGTGCGGCACGCCGGCGGCGCCTCCAGCACGCTCGCGCTCAGCCTGACCGCGCCGCTCGCGGCGGGCGGGACGGGCATGGAGCTGCGCGGCGAGCACGGCGTGGTGCAGCTGCCCCCGCGCGGCGAGGGCCCGGTCGCGGCGCTGCACCGGGCGCTGGACGCCCTCCAGGCCTCGGCCGCCTCCGGCGAGCCGCACCCCTGCGGGGCGGACTTCGGCCTGCGGGTGGTGGAGATCCTGGCCGCCGCCGAACGCTCGCTGGCCACCGGTGCCACGGTGGACGTCTGAGAGCCCTCCAGCCAGGGGGCCGCGCCGGTAGGTGACACCGGTCCGATCACCTGGCAGGACGCCGGGCGGGGCACCCACGTGCCCCGCCCGGCGTCGTCCGTCGGATGCCGACGTCAGATGCCGAACGGCGCGGCGTAGCGGACGGTGCCCGCGGGCAGCGGGTGATCGGCGTCCAGGGCGAGGGCCATCAGCGCCTCGTCCGGGACCTCGACGGTCAGGCCGATGCCGTGGGCGGAGGCGCGGGTGAAGCCGAACCGCGGGTAGTACTCCGGGTGGCCGAGGACGACGACGTGACGCTCGCCCAGGCCGCGTGCCGCGTCGAGGGCGGCACGGACGGCCGCCGAACCCGCTCCGGTGCGCTGGTACGCCGGGAGCACGGCGCACGGGGCCAGGCACAGGGCCGGGACGTCGCCGATGTGGCAGCGGGTCAGCAGGGCGTGGCCGACGGCGGTGCCGTGCTCGTCGGTGGCGACGAGGGACAGGCCATCGATCCAGGAGGTGTCGGCGCGCAGCGCGTCGACGAGGTCGGCCTCGGCGGGCCTCCCGAAGGCGGCGAGATCGATGTCGCGGATGGTCGGGACGTCGGTGCCGGTCTCGGCACGCGTGTTCCAGTTGCGCATGGTGGACGGGGATCCGTTCCTGAGGAGTGTTCGTACGGACCTCGCGAGCTCACGCTCCCGGCGAGGCGGGACAGGAGGAGGTCAGGCCGCGGCCCGGGACGTGAGGGAGACCCGGACGCTGCGCACGGCGGCCGTGAGCGCGGTCATCAACCCCACCTCCCTCTTCCTCTGCTTCCTGCACGGTACGAACTGCGGACGAGTGTACCCGGTTCGCTCAGGCCGACGGCAGCCCGGGCGCCGGGGGCAGCGGGGGCGGGGTGGTGGACGGGCGGCGGTCGGTGGGGCGGGCCGGCGGGATGACCGGGGCGTGGAAGTCGCGCGGGCCGGTCCACAGCGCCGGGACGGCGTCGCTGCGGCGGGCCAGTTCGTACGCCAGCGCCTCGTAGTTGACCCGCCAGCCGTGGAAGTGCGCCCAGGCCTCCTCGACCGGGCGCTCGTGCGGGAAGCCGGCCGCGGTGATCATCGCGACGGCGCCCAGGTACTCGGCGTAGGTCAGCCGGATCGGGACGTCCGGGTCCGGGTCCGCGTCGAAGTCGATCCGCAGTGAGCGGGCGATGTCGCGCAGCGCGGTGAAGCCGGCCCGGAGCACCAGCCGGGCCTCGGGCGGGGCCGAGCGCGGGCAGAGCGCCAGGTGCAGGGCGGCGGCGTCCAGCACGGCGATCAGCCCGACCACCCAGCTGCGGTTGGGCTGGGGGGAGCGGAAGGAGAGCAGCACCGGGTAGTTGGAGTGGCTCTCGCCGATGTCGGCGGCCAGCCGCTCCCAGTCCCGGTAGAGCTGGGGGAGCGCGGTCTCGGTGTCCACCAGGGACTGGCGGGCCAGCAGTTCGGGGCCCCAGGCGGGCTCGCCGGCCCGGGACTGGAGCAGCGTCACCTCGGTCTCGCGGCGCTGGTAGGCGGCGTAGAGGGTCGGCAGGTAGGAGATCTGCAGGGCGATGACCAGCGGGCCGCTGGCGGCCGCCATGAAGTCGATCGCGGAGAGGTGCAGCCGCTCGCCGCTGGCGAAGCCGAGGGTGAACAGGCTGGACCCGGCCTCGCGCACGGCCACCGACCAGCTGAGTTCGGAGGTGCCGTGCAGCAGCAGGGTGTAGGCGGTCAGCATGCAGCCGAGCCACACCCCGAGCATGCCCAGCAGGACCAGCGGCGCCAGCCAGGTGAGCGCCCGGTCCTGCGCGCGGTAGCCGCCGACCGGGGCGGCGGACAGCCGCAGCAGCGTGCGCAGCACCCGCCAGAGCCGCATCACCAGTGCCGAGTAGAGCCCGCGCGGAACGACCAGCGTGCGCAGGATGCTGCCGACGACCAGCAGGAGCAGCAGCGCGCCGAGCGCGGTCTGGATCATCCTCATGGCGCCATTCTGGCGGTACGCCGGGGGTGCGGGGGACCGGTTTCCGCCCGGTCGGCCGTCCATCGGGCGCCCGTCGTCCCGCCGCGGGCCCGCTCGTCGTCCCGTCCGCTGCCGGGCCGTCGCCCCGCCCGTCGCCCCGCCCGCCGTCCCGTGCGTCCTCCCGTCCGCGGACCCGCCGGTCGTCCGGAGTATGACCACGATCACACCGAAGCCAGGCGTACGTACTGATGTTCTCACCGCGTCTTGTGTACGGAGGATCAGTCCCACGAGCGAATCGGAGACCGGACGGTGCGTGCTGAGCAGGACGGCGGGGCCGAGGACGGGCAGCCCGGGCGCCGGCGGTGGCGCTTTCCGCTGCGCCGGAGGCCGTTACGGGGGCGGCGCCCGTCGCGGCGGATCGACTACCCGCGCGGCGGACGGCGCGGGGTCCGCCGTTGGCTCCCGTCCTGGCGGCAGCTGCTGCTGGTGGCCGGGACGGGCGCGGCGGCGCTGACGGGGTGGATGGTCTGGTTCTACGTCACCACCGCCGTCCCGGAGGACCTGAACTCCTTCGCCACCCAGCAGAACAACGTCTACTACTGGGCCGACGGCACCGAGATGGCGCGGATCGGCCCGACCAACCGGCAGGACGTGCCGCTCGACCAGGTGCCGGAGCCGGTGCGGTGGGCGGTGCTGGCGGCCGAGAACGAGACCTTCTACAGCGATCCGGGCATCTCCGTGACGGGCATCGGCCGCGCCGTCGTCCAGATGGTGACGGGCGGCGACACCCAGGGCGGTTCGACGATCACCCAGCAGTACGTCAAGAACATCTACCTGAACCAGCGCCAGGACGTCTCCCGCAAGCTCAGCGAGATCGTCATCGCCGTCAAGCTGGACGACCGGATGACCAAGCAGGAGATCTTCGCCGGCTACCTGAACACCAGCTGGTTCGGGCGCGGCAGTTACGGCATCGAGCGGGCCGCGGCGGCGTACTACGGCAAGGACGTCTCCCAGCTCGACCCGAGTGAAGGCGCCTTCCTGGCCTCGGTGTTGAAGGGGGCCGGGCAGTACGACCCGGCGATCGGCCCGGAGAACCGGAAGCGGGCCGAGGAGCGCTGGTCCTGGACCCTGGACCGGATGGTGGAGATCGGCAAGCTCTCCGCCGCCGAGCGCGCCCGGTACACGGTGTTCCCCGAGCCCCGGCCGCAGCCGAAGTCGGCGGGGCTGAGCGGCCAGATCGGGTACCTGGTCGACATGGCCCGCGCGTACGTGGAGAGCCACAGCGACATCACCCCGGCCCAGTTCGACCTCGGCGGCTACCAGATCCGCACCACCTTCGAGAAGCCGAGGGTCGACGCCCTGGCCGCCGCCGTGCGGGAGGGCACCGCGGGGATCGACCCGGACAACCGGGAGGCCGACCGGTTCCTGAAGGTCGGCGCCGCGTCGGTGGCCCCGGACGGGCGGATCGTCGCGCTCCACGGCGGCCCCGACTACCTGAAACAGGGCTTCAACAACGCCAACACCACCACCGTGCCGATCGGTTCGGCCTTCACGCCGGTGGTGTACGCCGCCGCGCTCGGCGAGGGGACGCAGCGCCAGCGGGGCGGCAAGCGCACCCCGGTGACGGCCGGCACCACCTACAACGGCGACGACGGGGTCAACGTGATGACCCCGGAGGGGCCGTACTGGGGACGGGACGGGAAGATCGTCAAGACCGCCAACGACGGCAAGCGGAGCTGGGGCACGATCACCCTGCGGAGCGCGCTCGAGCAGTCCGTCAACGGGCCGCTGATGCAGCTCGGCATGGACGTCGGCCTGGACCGGGTGCAGAAGACCGCCACCGACCTCGGCGTGCTCCCCACCAGCCTGGGCGAACTCGTCCCGGCCCTCGGCGTCGGCAACTCCACCCCCAGCGCCGTCCGCGCCGCCGACGCGTACGCCGCCTTCGCGGAGGGCGGCAGCCACACCGACCCGTACTCGGTGCTCAAGGTCTCCCGCAACGGCGCCCAGCTCCCGCTGCGCCTGCCGACCGCCGTCCAGGCGCTGACCCCGGCGGTCGCGGGCGAGGTGGACGCGGCGCTCAAGGGCTCGGTCCGCGACGGCGCCGCCAGGTCCGTCGCGGACGCGGGCCCGAACCTGGCCGGCAAGCCCGGCACCACCACCGACCGCACGGCGGGCTGGTTCGTCGGCTACGACGGGCAGCTCTCGACGGCGGTCACCGTCTTCCGCGCGGACCTGAAGGACATGAAGCTGCTCTCCCTGGAAGGCCTGGGCGGCGCCACCCCCGACACCTCCGACGCCGCCGTGCCGACCCGGATCTGGTCCACCTACCTCAAGGCCACCTCCGCCCGGTAGCCCGCCGCGCGGCCGTGCGCACGATCCCCCCGGTGAGGGGTGTTGATCAGTGCCCGGACTAGTGTCATGGTCGTGCCGGGCTCGGCCGGTGCCGCCCAGCAGGGCGGTGCGGGTGGGCCCCGGCGCGGTCGTGAGATCTCAGGGGCTGAAGCGGATGAAGATGACGTTCGGGCTGTTGGGGCCCCTGACGGTCGCCGTGGACTCCGTGCCGCAGGCGCTGCCGCGGGCCACCGTGCTGCGGGGCCTGCTGGGCGCCCTGCTGCTCGCGGAGGGGGAGCGGCTGCCCGTCGGGCGGCTGCTGGACCTCGTGTGGGCGGAGCAGGCGGACCGGGTCGGGCGGGGCGCGGTGCACACCGGGATGTCGCGGCTGCGCACCTGGCTCGGGCGGTTCGGGGACGAGGCGGTGGCGCTGGAGTCCGACGCCCAGGGGTACCGCCTGGTGACCGGGCCGGACGCGGTGGACCTCGGACGGTTCCGCGGGCTCGCCGCCGACGGGGACCCGGCCGGGGCGCTCGGGCTGCGGCGCGGCCCGGTGCTGGCCGGGCTGGAGCGGATGAACCGCGAGGACCCGCTGGTGACGTCCCTGGAGCACGAGGTGCGCGCCACCGCCCTGGCCCTGGCCCGGGCGGCGCCCGCCGCCGGAGCGGCCCGGAGCGCCGTCCCCGCCCTGACGGCGCTCGCCGAGGAGCACCCGTTCGACGAGCCCGTGCAGGCCGCCCTGCTGGAGCTGCTGGCGGCGGACGGGCGGGCGGCCGAGGCGCTGCGCCGCTTCCAGGCACTGCGCCGACGGCTGTCCGAGGAACTCGGGATCGAGCCCGGCGAGCAGGTGCAGAACGTCTTCCTGGCGCTGCTCGCGCACGACCGCGACGGCGCCCGGACGGACCCGGGGCGGGCCCGCGTCCCCTCCCAACTCCCCCGGGACATCCCGGACTTCACCGGCCGGGACGAGCAGGTGCGGCTCGTCCTGGACACCCTGGCGGCCGGCCGGGTGCCGGTGATCGCCGGCATGGGCGGCATCGGCAAGACGGCGCTGGCCGTCCACACCGCCCACCGCGCCGCCGCCGACTACCCGGACGGCCGGCTGTACGCCGACCTGCGCGGAGCCGACGAGACGCCCGCCGACCCGGCCGGCGTCCTGGCCGGCTTCCTGCGCGCCCTCGGCGCCGACCCCCGGGAGATCCCCGCCTCCCTGGAGGAGCGCTCCGCGCTCTACCGCACCCTGCTGGCCGGCCGCCGCACCCTCGTCCTGCTCGACAACGCCGCCGGGGAGCAGCAGCTCGGCCCGCTGCTGCCGGGCACGCCGGGCACGTCGACCGATCCGGACGACCGGCCCGACGGTGCCCGCCCGGCCGTCCTCGTCACCAGCCGCGCCGCGCTCACCGCCCTGCCCGGCTCCCGCCTCGTCGACCTGCGCGAACTCGACGCCCCGCACGCGACGACGCTGCTGCGCCACATCCTCGGGGACCACCGGGTCGCCGCCGAACCGGTGGCCGCCGCCCAGATCGTCGACCTGTGCGGCGGCATGCCGCTGGCGGTCCGCATCGCCGGTGCCCGGCTGGCCGCCCGCCCGCGCTGGACCCTGGCCCGGCTCGCGCACCTGCTGCGCGACGAGCGGCGGCGGCTCGACGAGCTGTCGGCGGGCAACCTGGCCGTCCGGGCCGGCTTCGCCGTCGGCTACGCCCGGCTGTCCGAGCCGACCCGCCGCACCTTCCGGCTGCTCGGCCTGCTCGACGCGCCCGACTTCGCACCGTGGGCCGCGGCGGCGATGGCCGACATCCCGCCGGCGCAGGCCGAACGGCAGCTGGAGGAGCTGATCGACGCCCAGCTCCTCCAGGAGACCGGCACCGAGCCGCACCTGCGCTACCGCTTCCACGACCTCGTCCGGCTGTACGCGCGCGAGCACGCCGAGGCGGCGGACGAACCGGCCGCCCGCGCCGCCGCGCTCGAACGGGCCTTCGGCGCCTGGCTCTGGCTGGCCGAGCAGGCGGCCGACCAGGTGCCCGGGCCGTGCTTCGCGCCGATCCACAGCGCCGCGCCGCGCCACCCGATGCCCTCCGGCGTCGCGGCGGCGCTGCTGGACGACCCGACGGCCTGGTTCGACGCCGAGCAGCCGGCCCTGAACGCGAGCGCCCGGCAGGCCGCCGCGCTGCGCATGGTGCCGATGGCCTGGGACCTCGCCGCCTGCCAGGAGAAGTACTGCGACGTGCGCGGCCTGTACGACGAGTGGCGCACCACCCACCTGGCCGTCCTCCAGGCCTGCCGGACGGCCGGCGACACCCTGGGCACGGCCGTGCTCACCCGCGGCCTGATCGAGGTGACGACCTGGACCACCCCGGCCGACGGCGCCGGGACGGCCGTCGACCTGGCGGACGGCTCGCAGACGATGGTCGCCCTGGCGGACCGCGCCCGGCACCTCCAGGGGCTGTTCGAGCAGGTGGGGGAGGTGCGCGGGGCGGCCGACGCCCTCGTCCTGACCGCCTGGAGCCTGGTGGCCCAGGGGCGCGAGCAGGAGGCCCTGGACGCCGGCCGCCGCGCGCTGGACCTCGCCGCCGCCCACGACCACCCGGGCGGCGAGGCCCGGGCGCACCAGATCATCGCCATCGCCTACGGCGAGACCGACCTCGACCGCACGATCGAGCACCTCACCGAGACGCTGCGGCTGGCGCGGCTGATCGGCAACACCCGCTTCGAGGCGACCGCGATCCAGTTCCTGGGGGCCGCGCACGGCCGGGCCGGCCAGGTGGAGCGGGGCGGCGAACTGCTGCTCCGCTCGCTCGCCATGGCCCGCTCCCTCAAGGACCGCTACGTCGAGGCGTTCTCCCTGCTCTACCTGGCCATGCTGTACGCGGCCACCGGCGACGCCCGGGCCCGCGAGACGGCCGAGGCCGCGCTGGCCATCGCCCGCCGCTTCGACCTGGGGCACCACCTCGCCCAGGCGCTCGGCATCCTCGGCGAGCTGGACCTGGCGGCGGGGGACCACGCCTCGGCGGTCGCGCACCTGGAGGAGTCCGTCCTGGTGTGGCGCGCCCGCGGCTGGCGCTCCTTCCTCGCGGAGGCGCTCCGCGCGCTCGGGCGGGCCTACCAGGCGGCGGGGCTGCCCGAGTCGGCCGCGCGGGTGCTCGACGAGGCGCGGGAGCTGAACGGGATCCAGTAGTCGGCGCCTGGTAGGCCCGCCGTACGAGGGCCTCACCGCGGCCTTACCGGTCGCGGGGCAATCGGTAAGCGTTCGGTAAGGCGTCCCCGCCTAGGCTCGATCCCCACGGCACAGGACAGGCGCACCCACCCGGCCCCAGGCCCGGTCCACGCGCCCGTCCCGTACGCGCCGCATGGGCAGCCGGTCGGGTCCGCGCAGGGGACGGACCCGGCCGGACCTGCGCCCACCGGCGGCCCCTCGCCTGTTCCCACCCGGCCCCTCGCCTGTTCCCACCCGGCCGCTCCAGCCGCGCCCCGTTCAGCCGCTCCCGTACGACGAAGCGGCCGCCGCAGCGGAATATTCAGCACGTCCGTTCGTATCCACCCTCTAAGATCCCGCCCCGGGGGGAAGGCCGTTGAGCCGGTAGGGCACAGCCGTGTCCGCGCCCCCTCGGCGGCGCGGGCCCGTGCCGCCGATTCGACGACCGGGAGACGAAGACTCGGTGACACTCACTCAACGCCTGGGCCGCGGCCTGCTGGCCGGTGCCTCGGCGCTCGCGCTGGCGCTGCTGCCCGCAGGCCTCGCGCCGACCACGGCGGCCGCCGCGCCGGCCGGCGACGGATCAGGGCCGACGCCGGTGGACCTCACCACCACGCGCGCCTTCTCGGACACCTTCCGGCTGGACCCGGCCCAGGACACCGACCCGCTGTACGGGTTGAACGTCGGGCTCGACGCCCGGCAGTCGGTCCCGGCCGGGCAGCACGGGATCTCCTACACCCGGGTCTCCGGCCGCTGGGACACCTCGGTCGCGCCCGACCAGTGGTTCGTCCAGACCAGTCATCCGGACCACCCGAACAAGCTGCTGTTCGCCAAGGGCACCTCCGCGGTCATGCTCGGCGCGCCGGCCGTCGCGGACGGGACGGGCCACTACACCGTCTCGACGGTGATCGACCCGGTCGTCGGCGACACCGCCGGCAAGGACTGGGGCTCGATCGTGCTGAGCCGCAGCCACCGCGGCAGCGGCTACGTCACCGGCGGTGACGTCGACCTCGGGCTGACCGTCAACTCGGGCGGCGGGCTGGCCCTCTTCCACGGCGGGGGCGGCGAAACCCCGTTCTGGACCGGCACGGTGGCGCCCGCGGCGCAGTACGCCGTCTCGCTCACCGTCTCCACCGGGGCCGACCGCGCCGTCACCCTGACCGTGAACGGCACCCCGTTCACCGTCGCCGCCCCGGCCGGGGTGACCCGCTGGCCGAGCAGCGCGTTCCTCTACCTCGGCGCCTACCTCTCCACCGGGGACCGCGTCACCACCTTCGGCGACGGGGCCGGCCACGGCCTGGACGTCAGCCGGGTCGACACCGGCGCCACCCGCAGGGCCGAGCCGCTCGTCGACACCTTCGACGGCGCGCCCAACGCCACCGCCGACTTCGGGCTCAACCAGGACCTCAGCGCCCGCCAGCCGAGCCTGATCTCCGCCGACTACACGGCCGTCTCGGGCGTGAAGGGCCTGGCCCTCGACCCGCCGGCGGGCTCGGTGCAGGTCAACAGCCCGGCCCACCCGAACGTGCTGTCCTTCCCCAAGGGCACCTCGGCCGTCCGGCTGAACAAGCCGGCCACCTCGGACGTCCCGACCGGCGCCTACACGGTGCACGCCGTCCTGACCCCCGTGGTCGGCAGCACCTCCGTCCAGGACTGGGCCTCCCTCGCCGTCAGCAACGCCTCGGGCGGCACCGGCGCGGTGGACGCCGAGGACGTCGCGCTCGGCCTGCGCGTCCAGGCCGACGGCGGGCTGACGCTCTTCCAGGGCGGCACGCCGACCGCCCTGACCGCCGTCCCGCCGGCGGGCTCGTACGCGGTGTCGGTCGCGCTGGCGACCGGCGACAAGCAGCGGGCGACCGTCGAGGTCAACGGCACGACGGTGTTCTCCGGCCGCACCGCCGCCCAGCTGCCCCGCGACGGCTACGTCTCGCTCGGCGCCCACCACTCGGCGGCCGGCCGGGTCACCACGGTGGACGACCTGCGGGTCTCCATGCTGGGCGGGCTCGGCTACTACGGGTACTTCGACATCCGGGACCCGAACTGGCCGAACAACGGTGCCAACCACGCGCCGGAGGTGGCGGCGTGGACCAACTTCAACACCTACCTGCGCGACCGGGACCCGCGCCTGGAGTTCCTGGACCAGTGCCTGCCGGCCTCCTGCGTGATCGACCTCAACCAGGAGACCGTGATCCCGGACGTGCCGGGTGAATGGCCGGTCCACCCGAACCCGGACGCCGCGCAGAACCTCCTCGACCTGGTGCGGCGGATCGGACCGAACATCGACAAGATCGCCGCCGTCGACCTGACCGACGAGGCCTACGCGCACAACCTGACCCCCGCGCAGGTCCAGACGCAGGCGGAGCAGATCAGGGCCGCGTTCCCGGACAAGATGCTGATCATGAGCCTCACCCACTACAACGCCGAGCAGACCGCGCCGATCCCGTCCATCGTCGACATCGTCGGCTTCGACCACTACTGCTTCGGCCGCGGCGAGATCCAGTGGCGGCTGGCGAACCTGAAGACCTTCCTCTCCTCGCCGGACCAGCACCTGATGCTCTTCCCGGAGTCCACCAACGAGTACCGCGTCGCCGACGGCTGCTACTCCGGCACGACCGACGCGGAGATCGCGGCGTACAACGCCGAGTACCGCGGGATCGCCGCGCAGGACCCGCGCGTCGTCTACCTGCAGAACTTCCGCTGGCTCGGCCCGGACCAGCCGGACAAGGTGCCGCTGACCGTCGCGGCCCAGCGGCGGATCGGCACGGCCGTGGTCAACGCCACGCCCACGCCGGTGCCCGCCTCGGTGGGCGTCTACCGGCCGTCGGACGGCAGCTTCGGCGAGGCCGCCCACAACGGCCGGTACACCGGCCAGGCCGTATTCGGTGGCGGCGGCGACGCCGTCCCGCTGACCGGCCACTGGACCGGCCCGGGCACCGACACGATCGGCGTCTACCACCCCGACACCGCGACCTTCCAGCTGTCGAACGACAACGCCACCGTGGCCGCCACCTTCCCGTTCGGCGTCCCCGGCGACATCCCGCTGGTCGGCGACTGGAGCGGGCAGGGGCGCAGCACGGTCGGCGTCTACCGGCCCAGCGACCAGTACTTCTACCTGTCCGACGACAACTCCACCGTCAAGTACCGGATCAGGCTGGGCAACGCGGGCTGGAAGCCGCTGGTCGGCGACTGGGACGGCAACGGCACCACCACCGTCGCCGTGTACGACCCGCAGACCCAGAACTTCTACCTGAACGACTCCAACGAGACGGAGCACCCGCGGTCGCCCGTCCGCTTCGGCAACCCCGGCGACATCCCGATCAAGGGCGACTGGGACGGCACCGGCAAGGACACCATCGGCGTCTACCGGCCGGGCGACCAGACCTTCTACGGCGCGGCCGAGAACTCCGACCTGGTGATCTACCGCACCAAGTTCGGCAACCCGGGCGACGTCCCGCTGGTGGGCACCTGGGGCTGACCCCCCGCCCGCCCTGACACCCCGCCCGCCCTGGCGCCCTGCCGACCGCTCCCCGCAGCGGCCGGCAGGGCGCCACGGCATTCCGGCGGTCGGACGATGCCACCGTCGACCGGCCCGCTCGAGCGACGGTCGGGGGAACTCGGATAGCGTGGCGCCATGGACACGGTGAGTGTCCGGAACCATCAAGGCCGAGAGGGCTCGCATGACCGTCGTGGAACCGGACGGGGACGAGGCGTCGTTGCGTGCCCTGATCGAGCGGAGTGCCGAACTGAAGGGCGAACTCGTCGCCTTCGCCCAGGGGGCGCGCTTCGATCGGTGGCTGACGCCCCTGCTGCTGGAGGCGGCGGGCCCTGAGCGGTTGCTGGACGAAGCCGAGGCGATCCGGATCATCGACGACTTCGTCCTCCGGTACCGCCTGCCGGACGGGGCGACGGTGGTGGACCGGTTCGTCGCCGGGCGGCGGGACTTGAGCGAGGACGACCGGGCGCTGCTGCTCGGCTGGCGTGACCCGGTCGAGGGTGTCTTCGAGGTCCGGCGCAAGGACGGGGACGCCGTCGTCCTGCTGAACCTGATCGACGACCTGGAGTACCGCACGTACTCGAACGTCGGGCGGGCGGCCTTCCGGGGAGTGTCCGAGGGTGGATTCCTCCTCGCCTGCCTGGTGCCCGTCCACCCGGTCGACGGGGCGTGGCTGATCTCCGGCGCGATGTCGTCCTACCCGAGGTCCAGCGCCACCGAGATCGCCCGGGCCGCGCTCCAGTTGGCCGCCGACCACCCCGAACTGGTCTTCCGCAACCCCGAGAAGATCGAGCAGGGGTGGGCGTCGATGCGCGCGGACCGCAAGGCGTTCGTCGAGTTCTGCGGCGGCGACGAACTGGTCCTCGCCCCGGCCGAAGCCGAGCGCCGGATCGACGCCTACTACCGGCACCGGCAGGAGGCCGCCGTCGCCGAGCATCCCGAGCGGGCCCGGGGCAGGCGGCTGCCGGGCCTCGGTCTGCCGGCCTTCGAACTGCCCCGGGAACTCGCGGACTCGGACACGGTCGGCGTCATCTACGACGAGGTCGACGGGCTCAACTTCTACGCCGACTACGGGATGCTGCGCGACCTCTTCGCCGACCCGGCCCTCGCCGGCCGCAGGCCGTACCAGGAGCTGCTGCGGGCCTACCTGCGCGAGGAGTCGATCGCGCCACTGCCGATCCGCCGCCTGGCCGCCGCCCACCCGGAGACGGTCGACGCGGTGTTCCGCAAGCTGCTGCGCAAGCCCGACTTCACCTGGGGCGAGCACGGAGAAGCCCTGCTGCGCCGGCGCAAGCCCCGGTACTACGCACAGGAGCCCCGCCCCGGCGTCTCCGTGATCGGCGAGCGCCTCGGCGAACTCGCCGCCGGCAGCGGAGGACGGCAGAAGTTCACCAGGGCACGGGGCGTACCGCGTCGGCCCGCTCGATCGTAGGGGCGAACCTCGGACGGTGTCCCTCGGCGATGCCGAGGGCGGCCGGCGTCCGGGGCTGCGCCGCGCCGCCGGCGGCGCAGCCCTCGGGGGGCGGTGCCCGGGTGGTCACTTGGTGAGGCGGGACCAGTCGGCCGGTTGGGCGGGGTCGAGTTGGCGCAGCTTGTCGAGGACCTTCGGGTCCTGGGCGTCCAGCCAGTCGGCGACCTGGCGGAAGGAGACGCAGCGGACGCCTTCGCGCTTGCAGACGTTCTTCATCACGTCCTCGATGGCCTGCATGTAGATGCCGCCGTTCCAGGACTCGAAGTGGTTGCCGATGAACAGCGGGGCGCGGCTGCCGTTGTAGACGCGTTCGAAGCCGGCGAGGTAGCTGTCGCGGGTCTCCTTCTCCCAGGTGTCGTACTTCTTGGGGTCGCCGTTGGTGGTGTTCCCGGACTGGTTGGCCAGGAAGTTGAAGTCCATGGAGAGGCTCTGGACCGACTTGCCCGGGTAGGGGAGCATCTGGAGCGGGAAGTTCCAGACGCCGTCCTTCTTGACGGGCCAGACCTGGAACTCGCCCGGGGAGCTGGCGTCGTAGCGGAAGCCCGTCGCCTTCTCGGCCGCCAGCAGGTTCTTCTGGCCCTCCAGGCAGGGGGCGCGGCCGCCGACCAGCTCCTTGGTGTAGTCGAAGGGGAGCGGCGGGAGGTCCTTGAAGCCGGTGTTGGTCTTCCAGTTGGTGACGAAGGAGACGGCCTGGTCGAGCTCGCTCTTCCACTCCTCGGTGCTCCAGTCGCCGCCGCCCTTGGGGCCGCAGAAGTGCCCGTTGAAGTGGGTGCCGATCTCGTTGCCGTCCAGCCAGGCGAGGCGCAGCTGCTCCAGGGTGTCCTTGATGTGGGGGTCGGTGGCGTAGTCGATGGAGGCGTCACCGGGCCGGTGCTGCGGCGGCTGGTAGAGGGTGCTCTTGGACTTGGGGAGGACGTAGAGGCCGCTGAGGAAGAAGGTCATCTGGGCGTTGTTCTCCGCGCCGAGCTTGCGGAAGCGGGAGAACAGGCGCTCGTCGCCCTCCAGCGCGCCGTCCCAGGAGAAGACGACGAACTGCGGGGGCTTCTCGCCGGGCTTGAGCCGCTCGGGCGTGGGCTGCTTGGGCTGGGGGCCGGTGTCGGAGGTGGAGCCGTCGCCGAGCACCCTGACCTGGCCGTCCCAGGTGGGGGTGGGGGCCGGGGGCGGCGGCGCGGGGGCCTCGGTCGTGGTGCTCGGGGCGGGGCCGGCCGGGGTGGTGCCGGTGGTGGCCGTGGGTCTGCTCGGCGTGCCGGAGCATCCCGATGCCAGGGCGGAGGCCCCGAGGACCCCCAGGGCCAGCAGGATCGCCGAGCTGCGAGCAGTCCGCACCGGACCCCCGTTTCTCTGATCTTCGATCAGGTGGTGTTCTGAAGATGATCGGTGGATGTGATCATCAGAACACTTTTGATCGACCCCTGTCGAGGCGAGTCCGGCACGGCTGCGGCGGGGGTGGGGCTGGGGACAACTCCCTTGCGTCAGAGGGCGGATGACGCGAGGAGGCTCCCGATCGGAAGGCTCTCCCACTTGACAGTCTCCGCAATGGGACTGAAGCGGCAATGGAAGTGTGATTATGCGTGAGACGGTGCTCGACCCGTCGGCATCGCCGCTTGCGGCGTTCGGTGCCCAACTTCGCAAGGCTCGTAAGGCTGCTGGCCTGACTCAGACCGAGCTCGGCAGGCTCACATCGTTGAGCGACAGCCAGATTTCGAACCTCGAACGAGGTACGCGCAGTCCCACACTCGACTGGGTGGTGGTGGCAGACAGGGTTCTGAACACCGGCGGGACCCTGGAACTGACCTACTGGAGCCTCAATGGTGGTGGATCGCTCCTGGAAGGCTTCCCGGAATTCGCCGCGCAGGAGGCGAAGGCTGTCGAGATGCGGCAGTTCGAGCTGGGTGTCGTCCCTGGGCTGTTCCAGACCCGGGCCTACGCGGAGGCGTTGGCGGCAGCCGACGTGCGGCGAGGAGCCATCACGGAGGAGGAGGCCGAGACGCGGGTGTCGTATCTCTTTTCCCGTCAGCAGCGCCTCGACAGCAAGGATGTGCCGCTCGTCCATGCCAGTTCGGATGTGGTGTCTCGTGAAATGATCCGCGCAGCTCGGAAGGACCTTCGATCATGACTGGCACCGATCATGCGGCTTCGACCGGCACTTCCTGGGTGAAGTCCAGCTACAGCCAGAACGGTGGCAACTGCGTCGAGGTGGCTCCCGGTCTCCCCGGCGTGATGCCCGTGCGCGACTCCAAGGATCCCGAGGGGCCGGCGCTCCTCTTCTCGGCCGAGGCGTGGCGGTCCTTCGTCGCCGCCACTGCCGCCGGTGAGTTCGGCGAAGCGCACTCCTAGACGTGGCAGCGGACGCTGACCAGCAGGGTATCTCCGGGTAGGCCGATGAGGTACGTCAGGACGTCAAGCTGTTCGTCGGCGACGTCCGGCACGTGGGTGCAGGTGGCGCGGCCGGGGCAGGCGCCGTGGAGGGGCTCTTCGCTCTCGTCGCACCACCAGCCGTCGAGTGTGAGGACGTTGCGCCGGGGGAGCAGGCTGAACGCGTACGTGCGGACGAATTCCTCGCGGCTGCGTCGGCCGATGGCGACCGGGTCCCAGCCGAAGGTGAAGTGGTCGCCGAGGTCGGGCCGTTCGAGGGCGGGTGCGACCTCCGCCCAGGCGCGAAGGGCCGGTTGCCGCCGGTAGGCGAAGGCCTCCGGCGAGTCCGGGTACGACGCCCGGGTTCCGCCGGTGGCGAGGTGGCGCCGGAAGGACTCGGACTCGTCGTACATGGCCGGGTGGCCGGCGGCCACCTCCTGCCAGCGGTCCCAGACCAGGCCGGCGTGCTCGGCGGCCTCGGCGCGCTGCCGGTCGCGGAAGTCGATCAGCTCGCGCGGTCCGCCCGCGTACAGGCCGGGGTCCTCCTCGTCCGGCGTCCCGTCCTCGAACGGTCGGCCGGCGACCAGGCGTGGATCGTCCTCGTGGCCGGCCAGGACGGGCAGGCCCGCGCCGGCGGTGATGCGGTAGCTGTCCCAGACGTCCCGTTCCACCGCGCCCACGCCGTCGGAGGCGAACGGCTCCATCGCCTCCGCGACCGCCTCGTCCACCCTGGTCGCGGCCGCGCCGGGCAGGCACACGATGATCCTCAATCCGGCCATCCCGGCATGGTAGAGGGAGGCGGGGGAGTCCGCTCGTGGGTTTCGTGCTGGTCGGCTCGGCTACTCGTCCGGGTGGAGGGCATCGAGGACGAGGGCGAGGCCGAAGGCGAACTCGTCGGCGTAGTCGTAGCCGGGCTTGAGGACGTGTTCGGCGGCCAGTTCGGCGAGGTGGGGGTAGGCGTCGGCGGGCATCCCGTTCAGGAGGACGCCCGCGGCCTCGGCCTGCTCGGCCCCGCCCTTGAACGGCAGGCCGACCTCCTGGAGCACGAAGCCGTACAGGTAGCTGTCGATCAGTGAGACCGCGCGCGCGGTCATCGGCACGGAGAACCCGCCGGTGCGCAGCGCGCCGATGACGGCGTCGTGGTGACGCAGGGTCGCCGGGCCGGGCTGGGCGCGGGAGTCCATGAGGCCGATCGCCCACGGGTGGCGCAGGAGGGCGGCCCGCGCGGAGAGTGCGCGCCGGCGCATGGCGCTCTTCCAGTCGGTGCCGTGCGCGGGGAGCTCGATCTCGCCGAACACGGCGTCCACCATGCCGTCGAGGATGTCCTCCCGGCCGGCCACGTGGTGGTAGAGCGACATCGCCTCGACCCCCAGCGGCTGGGCGATGGCCCGCATGGTGAGCGCGGCGGATCCCTTCTGGTCCGCCAGCTCCACCGCCGCCCGGATCACGCGCTCACGGCTCAGCGGTGCGCGGGGCGGTGTCCCGCGCCGGCCCTTGCCTCCCTCGGGCATCCGGCCCCTCCTCCAGGTCCATTGACGGCCTTACAGCGTAAGGCTAACGTGCCTTACACCGTAAGGTCGCCATGTCCGCGGAAGGGGCTGCGTCATGGGCAGGGATCACCAGGACCACGTGGAGAAGGTCTGCATCATCGGGGCTTCGGGGAAGCTGGGGCAGTACATGGTTGGACACGCGCTGGAACGCGGCTACGAGGTGGTCGGCGTCTGCCGGGAGCGCAGCGTGCCGAAGCTGGCCGCGTACGAGGGGCGGATCACCGTCGTCCCCGGGGCGACGAACGACCCGGAGGTGATCCGCCGGGCGGTCGCCGGGTGCGACGGGGTGCTGACGGTGCTGGTGCCCTGGGGCGTGCAGCAGTACGCGTCGGGGACGGCGCAGGCGGTCCTCGACCACGCCCGGCCGGGCGCGCGTCTGGTGTTCTCCTGCGGCTGGCACATCACGCGCGACGGCAAGGACCGGTACTCGCGGATGTTCACCCTGGGCCTGTGGACCGCCACCGTGCTCGGCAAACTCGTCCGCGCGGTCGAGATCGACGACCAGGTGGAGGCGTGCCGGCGGGTGTTCGCCAGCGAGACCCGGTGGACCGTGGTGCGCGGCAGCGACCTGGAGGAGGGCGAGAGCCAGGGCCTACCGGTGTGGAGCCGGCACGTGGGCGACCCGGTGCTGGCGAGCAACCTGACGCGCCGGGTGGACTTCGCGCTGTTCATGGTGGAGGCGCTGACCACGGACGCGCTCGTCCGGGAGGCCCCGGCGATCGTCGGCCGTCTGAGCCCCAGCGCGCTCGCCCACGCCGGCGGCAGCTGACCGGGGGCGGCTCGTGCAGGTCCAGTAGCCTCCGGGGGTGACCGGAACAGGACGTTATCGATGGCGCACCGCTCTGCGGCGGCGCCTGCCCTGGTGGCTCGTCGACCGGGGCTTCCTCGGCAAGGGCGCCCGGGACTGCGGGGCCCACGAATGGTACAACCACGACGGCCGGGTCGCCCGGTGCTACCACTGCGAAGCGGGCGAGCGGCCCTGGGTGCCGGTCTCGGACAAGGCCCCCTCGCCCCACAGCAGTTGACACCGCCCGGCGCCCAGCCCGCTCGCCGCTCAGTCGGCAGGGCGGGGCGCCGGCCCGGTCGGGTCGTCGTCGGCCTCGGGCAGCGGCCGGGCGCCAGTGAGCCAGTCCCGCAGGACGTTCTTGCGGACCTTGCCGAGCTCGTTGCGGGGGAAGCGCGGCACGACCTCGACGCGGGTCGGCCAGTACCAGTCCGTCATCCCGCGCCCGGCCAGCCAGGCCCGCAGGTCCGCCAGGTCCGGCGCGCGGCCCCCGGCGGGGACGACCACGGCGCACGGCAGGTCGCCGTGCTCGGCGGGGTAGCCGACCAGGGCGACGTCGGCGACCGCCGGGTGCTCGCGCAGCTCCGTCTCGACGTCCAGGACGGGGATCATCAGCTGGGTGGTGCCCGAGATCCGGTCGGCGGCCCGGCCCGCGTAGCGCAGGCCGCCCTCGCCGTCCGGGCGCATCAGGTCGCCGGTGGGGAACCAGCCGTCGGTGTCGGCGGCGCGCCACAGCAGGCGGCCGGTGTCGCGGTCGAAGGTGCCCAGGCAGGTGGACGGGCTGCGCACCTGGACCGCCGAGGCCTGGTCCGGTGCGCCGGCGGGCACCGTCCGCAGTTCGACCCCGGGCTGCGGGCGGCCGACGCTGCGGGCGGCCCGTTCGGGCGGGTCCGTGGGGCTGGTGGCGAGGATGCCGCCGGACTCCGTCGAGCCCAGGGCGTTGACGACGTGCCCGCTCAGGGTGCGGCACAGGAGGTCGACCAGCTCGCGCGAGGGACTGGCGGCCATCGTGGCGACGACCTCCCAGGCCGGCAGGTCCCGCGGGCGGCTGCGCTGCTCGGCGGCGAGGGCCTCCAGCATCGCCGGCGGGGCGATCAGGGCGCCGGTGCGGTAGGCGCTGAACAGGTCGAGCCAGCGACCGGCGTCCCACTCGTCGCAGTACAGGGCGCTGGTGCGGTGGACGAGCGGCCGCAGCAAGCCGTTGCGCAGACCGGCGCCGTGGCTGAGCGGGGTGAGCACCGGGAAGGGCTGCCCCGGCGCCAGGGGCGGGAGCGGCAGCGGCCGACGGACCCCCGCGTACAGGGTGTTCAGGCTGTGGACGACGGCGGTGGCGCTGCCGGTGGTGCCGGAGGTGAACAGCACCGTCGCGGCCTCGTCGGGCTCGAGGCCGGTGCCCTGCGGCGCGGGCCGGGTGGCGGCGCGCAGACAGGCGTCGAAGTCGAGCGCGCCGGTGGCGGAGGCGTCGCCGAGGACCGCGTGGTGCCGCAGGGCCGGTAGTCCGTCGGCGAGCCGGGCGAGGGCCCCGACGTGCTCCGGGGAGGGTCTGCGGTCGGTCGTGACCAGCAGGACGGCTGCGGCCGAGGCCAGCATCCGGCCCACCTCGCGGCGGCCGAACCGCAGGGAGATCGGCATGGTCACCGCGCCGACCCGCCAGCAGGCGAGCGTGAGCGCGGCCGTCTCCCACCGGTCGGGCAGCTGGAAGGCCACCACCTCGCCCTGCCGTACGCCCAGCTCGTGCAGCCCGGCGGCGAACCGTTCCACCCGGTCGGCGAGCTCGGCGAAGGTCAGGGTGACGGCCCGGCCCTCCTCCGCGCGCCAGTCGATGATCACCCGCTGGTCGGGTACCCGCGCGGCGGCGTCGCGCAGGTCGTCGAGGAAGGTCCCGTCGCGCCACCAGCCCTGCTCGCGGTACTGGGCGGCGGTGACGGGCAGCGGACGCACGGCGTCGAACAGCTCTGGCACGGGGTTCGCGCTCCCTCGGTGGCGGGGACGGCCTGCGGCGGGGGCGATCGGTGGCGGGGCGACCGGCGGCGAGGGCGGCCTGCGGCGGGGGCGATCGGCGGTGGGGCGACGGCGGCGGGGAGTCTGTCGGCGCACCGGCTCGCCGGGCCATGCCAGCACTGTGGCACAGCCGGGCCGGTCGGTGCGTCCGCGCGGAGCGGCAGCGCACCCGAACGGGTGACTGCGAAAGAATGGGTGATGTGACCATGTGACCGGTTCCGGGCGAGGTCCCCAGAGCCGCCGCCGGTCGGCGCAGTCCGTCGCGCGGTCCTGGGCCCCGTGAACCGTGGCAGCCACGTGGGTGGTGCGGTTCGTCCGAGGAGGATCCTGTGGACAGGCTGATCAGCTCCGTCTGGGGCGGGGACCGGCTGGACCTCGACGCCTATCTGGCCCGGATCGGGTACGCGGGGGAGCGCCGGCCGACGCCGGAGGTGCTGCGCGCGCTGCACACCGCCCACGTCTCCGCGCTCGCCTTCGAGAACCTCGAGGTGGTCCTGGGGCGACCCGTCCGGCTCGACCTGGAGTCCCTGCAGGCGAAGATGGTCCGGCGGCGACGCGGGGGCACCTGCTGCGAGCACACCCTCCTCTACGCCGCCGCCCTGGAGGCGATCGGCTTCACCTTCACCGCGACGGCGTCACGCGTCCGCCTGGGCGAGGACCGGATCCGTCCGGCCACCCACTATTCGCTGCGGGTGGAACTCGGCGGCGAGGCGTGGTTCACCGACGTCGGCTTCGGCGGTGAGGGACTCCTGGAGCCGATCCGGCTGCGCGACGGTGAGGTCGCGCGGCAGTCCGGCTGGACGTACGAGCTGGTCCGGCAGCCGGGCCCGACCCCGGGCACGGCCGGACCACTCCTGCTGCGGCGATGGCGGACCGACGGCTGGTTCGACCTCTACGCGATCGGGACCGAGCCGCGCTTCCCGGTCGATTTCACCGTGACCAGCCACTTCACCTCCACGCATCCCCGCTCGCCCTTCCACGACAAGCTGCTGGTGCAGAGGCCGGCGGCCGACCAGCGGCTCGTCCTGCGCGACACCGAGCTCACCCGGTTGCTGCCGGACCGGCCGGAGGAGAGGCGCCGGGTGCCGGCCGGGGAACTGCCCGGCCTGCTGGACGAGGAGTTCGGGGTCGCGTTGGACGCCGAGGACACGGCCGCGCTCGTCGCGCGCTACGAGGACGGGCCCGTGCCGAGGGGCCCGGGCGGTACGCGCCATTGACAGCGGGCGCCCGCGGCTGAATGCTAAGCAAGCGCTTAGTCACTGATCCGCCTCCCCGAGGAGCCGCCCGATGGCCGAGACCCCCGCCGACCCGCCCGGACTGGACCTGGCCCGGCTCCGGGCCCATCTGGAGCGCGAACTCCCCGGCCTCGTCCGGGGGCCGCTGCGGGCCGACCTCATCGAAGGGGGCCGCTCGAACCTCACGTACGTGCTGGGCGACGGCGCCTCCCGCTGGGTGCTGCGGCGCCCGCCGCTCGGGCACGTCCTCGCCACCGCGCACGACATGGGCCGCGAGTACCGGGTGATGACCGCGCTGCGCGACACCGGCGTCCCCGTCCCGCGCACCCTGCTGATCGACCGGGGCGAGGAGGTGCTCGGCGCCCCCTGGTACCTCATGGAGCACGTGCCCGGCACCGCCCACCGGGACGCCGCCGCGCTGGCCGCGCTCGGCGAGCAGCGGGTGCGGGCGCTCGGCGGCCGGCTGGTCGACACCCTGGCCGCCCTGCACCGGATCGACCCCGCCGCCGTCGGGCTCGCCGACTTCGGCCGCCCCGAGGGCTACCTGGAACGCCAACTGCGCCGCTGGTCCCAGCAGTTGGAGGCCTCCCGGAGCCGCGACCTGCCGGATCTCGACCGGCTGCGCGACCTCCTCGGCCGGCGGCTGCCCGCCTCGCCCGCGCCCGCCCTCGTGCACGGCGACTACCGCCTGGACAACGTGCTGGTCGACGCGGACGACACCATCACCGCCGTGCTGGACTGGGAGATGTCCACCCTCGGCGACCCGCTCACCGACATCGGCCTCCTGGTGATGTACACCGAACTCGCGGGCGTCGGCGGCGGCATCATCCCCTCCGCGATGACCGCCCCCGGCTTCCCGGGGCCCGACGAGATCGTCGCCGCCTACGCCGAGGCGACCGGCCGCCGGGCGGAGGATCTCGACTGGTACGTCGCCTTCGCCTCCTTCAAGCTCGCCGCCGTCGCCGAGGGCATCCACTTCCGCTTCCGGCAGGGCCGCACCCTGGGCGCCGGCTTCGAGCACGCCGGTGAGATGGCCCCGATCCTCGCCCGGCACGGCCTGGGCACCCTCAAGGAGAACTGAGCACCCATGGACTTCGCCTACGACGCCCGGACGAACGAACTCCGCGAGCAGCTGCTCGCCTTCATGGACGAGCACGTGTACCCCGCCGAGCCCGTCCTCGCCGCCCAGCTCGCCGACCGGCGCCGCGACCCGTGGGCCGTCCCGCCGGTCGTCGCGGACCTCCAGGCGGAGGCCCGCAAGCAGAACCTCTGGAACCTCTTCTTTGTGGACAAGCACAGCCTGCCGGGCGGGCTCGGCGCCGGACTGACCAACCTCCAGTACGCCCCGCTCGCCGAAATCACCGGCCGCAGCATCCAGTTGGCCCCGCCCGCGCTCAACTGCGCGGCCCCCGACACCGGCAACATGGAGCTGCTCGCCCAGTTCGGCAGCCCCGGGCAGCGCGAGCGCTGGCTGCGGCCCCTGCTAGACGGCGAGATCCGCTCCGCCTTCGCGATGACCGAGCCCGAGGTCGCCTCCTCGGACGCCTCCAACATCGCCACCCGGATCGAGCGGGACGGCGACGAGTACGTGATCAACGGCCGCAAGTGGTACATCACCGGGGCGATGAACCCCGACTGCCGGATCCTCATCGTGATGGGCAAGACCGATCCGGCCGCCGAACCGCACCGCCGGCAGAGCATGGTGCTCGTCCCGCGCGACACCCCGGGCGTGACGGTGAAGCGCGGCATGACCGTCTTCGGGTACGACGACGCCGACCACGGCGGCCACGCCGAGGTGCTGTTCGAGGACGTCCGCGTCCCGGTGGAGAACCTGATCGGCGAGGAGGGCGCCGGCTTCGCCATCGCCCAGGCCCGGCTCGGCCCGGGCCGCATCCACCACTGCATGCGCGCCATCGGCATCGCCGAGCGGGCGCTGGAGCTGATGTGTCGCCGGGCCGCCGAGCGGGTGGCGTTCGGGAAGCCGCTGGCCGAGCAGGGCGTGGTGCAGGACTGGATCGCCGAATCCCGGGTGCGGATCGAGCAGCTGCGGCTGCTGGTGCTGAAGACCGCCTGGCTGATGGACACCGTCGGCAACCGGGGCGCGCACACCGAGATCCAGGCGATCAAGATCGCCACCCCGCGCACCGTCGAGTGGATCCTGGACAAGGCCGTCCAGACGCACGGGGCGGCCGGCGTCAGCCAGGACACCCCGCTCGCCCAGCTCTGGGCCGGCAACCGCACCCTGCGGCTGGCCGACGGGCCGGACGAGGTGCACAAGCGCTCGCTGGCGCGGCGGGAGCTGAGGAAGTACCGGTAGGGCGACAGAAGACGGACCCCAGCACCGGCGGTGGCCGAGGACGCCGTACCCGGGCGGTGGTTCGACGCCGAACCGCGGTGCGTTCCGTCGGACGGCGCACAGCCGGTCGGGCCCACGCCGCCGGGGGCACCCGTAGGGGGTGTCATACCCGGGTATTCAGGGGCGGGTTGGCTCCCTGGTATGACGGCCGCGGCCCGTCCCCGACCGTAGTGTCCTGCCTGTTCGAAGATCGGAACACGGAGGAACAGCATGGGCATTCCGGGACGGGCCGTGGCGGCGGTGGTGCTGGCGGCGGCAGTGGCGGTGGGCACGATCGGGGCGGGCGGAGCGGTGGCGGCGGCGCCGGGGGAGGGCGGCACCGGGCGGCAGGCGCGGGCCTGGCTGCCGGAGCCCAGCGGGCCGTACCCGATCGGGACCACCGCGCTGCACCTCACCGACGCCGGACGGGAGGACCCGTGGCACCCCGGGCAGCGGCGCGAGCTGATGATCAGCCTCTGGTACCCGACCTCCCGCCCGGCCGCGGGCGACGACCGGGCCCCGTACATGGAGCCCGCCGCCGGGAAGCACTTCGACGGCCCGGACGGCGTCGGCCTGCACAACTACGGCACCGAGCCCGGCCGCACCGACTGGTCGGCCATCCGCACCCACGCCCGCACCGACGCCCCGGCGCTGCCCGGCGGACCGCGCCCGGTGGTGCTGTACTCGCCGGGCCTCGGCGACCCGCGCACCTGGGGGACGGCGCTGGTCGAGGACCTCGCCTCGCGCGGCTACGTGGTGGTCACCGTCGACCACACCTACGAGGCCTCCGAAGTCGTCTTCCCCGGCGGCGACCTGGCCCCCTCGGTGCTCCCCGGCATGCTCGGGCAGCCCGGCCTGGACATCGGCGCGGTGCTGCGCAAGGCGATGGACGCCCGGGTCGCCGACACCCGCTTCGTGCTGGACCGGCTCGCCGGGCTGGCTGAACGGCCGGGCCTGCCCGCCGGGGTGGCCGGGGCGCTCGACCTCGGCCGGATCGGCATGGTCGGCCAGTCGGCGGGCGGCTTCACCGCGCTCCAGACCATGCACGACGACCCGCGGATCGCGGCCGGGATCAACATGGACGGCCAGATGCACTTCCCCGGCCCCGACGGCCACACCGGCGTCGCCCTGCCCAGCGTCGCCGAGGACGGCCTGAACCGGCCGTTCCTGCTGATGGGCTCCGGGAGCCCGGACTCCGGCAGCTACCGCGACCAGCCCGGCTGGAACGCGCTGTGGCGGCACAGCACCGGCTGGCACGCCGACGTCACCCTCACCGGCTCCCGCCACGGCTCGTACACCGACGCCCAGCCGCTGCTGCCGCAGCTCGCCCGGCAGGGCGTGCTCAGCGCCGAGCAGCTGCGCAGCGACGTCGGCGACGTCCGCCCCGGCCGGGCCGAGCTGGCCACCCGCTCGTACGTCGCCTCCTTCTTCGACCGCTGGCTGCGCGGCCAGGACGACCACCTGCTGGACGGGCCGTCGGCGCGCTTCCCGGAGATGGCGTACGAGCGGTAGCCCCGCCGCCCGCCCTACCGGTCGGCGGCCGCCCGGACCGCGGCCGTGATCAGCCGGTGGTTCTCCGGGCCCGCGCCGTAGCCCGACGGCACGCCGAAGCGGCGGCGGGTGTACGCGTAGGCGATGCCGCTGTCCGGGTCGGCGAGGCCGAGCGAGCCCGTCGCCCCGCTGTGGCCGAACGCGGTCGGGCCCAGGGCGCGGTAGCGGCCGCTCAGCTCCTCGAAGCCCAGGCCGAAGACGTCCTCGTTCCCGGTGACCAGGTCCGTCCCGCGGTAGTGGATCCGGGCGAACTCGGCGATCGTCTCCGGCTTCAGCAGCGGCGCCCGGCCGCCGACCTCGGAGATCGCCGCGGCGTACATCCCGGCGACGCCCCGGGCGGTGCCGACCCCGCCGGAGGAGGCGGGGCCCAGGGCCCGGACGGCCCGGGTGTTCGCGAAGCCCACCAGGTCCGTCGGTCGGGGCGCGTTCGCGTTGAACGCGATGCCCCTGATGCTGTCCGGCGCCGCCGCGCCGGCCGCGAGCCGCTCGGCCTCCTCCGGCGTCGGCAGCATCGGCAGCACCTCGGCGAAGCGCGCTTCGAGGGCCTCCGGCAGGCCGAGGTGGAGGTCGAGCCCGTACGGAGCCCGGATCCGCTCCTCGTAGAGCTCGTGGAGCGAACGGCCCGTCACCCGCCGCACCACCTCGCCGGTCAGGGCGCCGATCACGAAGGCGTGGTAGCCGTACGCCGTGCCCGGCGCCCAGAACGGCCGCTGGCCGGCCAGCCGGGCGGCGATCAGCCGGTCGTCGGCCAGCTCGGCGGCGGTGAAGCCGCCGTCGACGCCGACCAACCCGGCCCGGTGGGCGAGCAGCTCGCGCAGGGTGAGGCGATCCTTGCCCTCGGCCCCGAACTCCGGCCAGTACGCGGCCACTTCCCGGTCGAGGTCGAGCACGCCCTCCTGGACCAGGAGCGCGACCACCAGGTGGGCCGCCCCCTTGGTGATGGAGTAGACGGCGCTCAGCGTGTCCGCCGTCGTCCCGGGGCCGGCCCACAGGTCGGCCACCAGGCGGCCGTGGTGGTGGACCACCAGCTGCGCCTCCGGTTCGACGCGCAGCTCGCCGAGCACCGCGGCGAACTCCTCCCGCACGCCCTCGAACCCCGCCGCCACCGTCCCGTGAACGCTGATCTCCTCGTGTGCCATGCCTGCCCCCGTCGTCCGTCGTCATGTCGGTCGGAAGCCACAACAGCCGTGTGCGGATGGTCATTCCCGCAGCGGGGGGATTCACCGGAACGGGTCGGCGGAGCAGGCCTCCGGAGCGGGTCAGCGCAGCTCGGAGCCCGGGTTGGCCTCGTCCCACCGGCGCCGGGAGGCGACGATCGCGTCGTGGTGGTCGTAGGACCAGTCCGCCATCGCCCGCACCAGGTGGGTCAGGCTGTGGCCGAGCGGGGTCAACTCGTACTCCACCTGCGGTGGGACGGTCGGGTGGACGGTCCGCGAGACCACGCCGTCGCGCTCCAGGCGGCGCACCGTCAGGGTGAGCATCCGCTGCGAGATGCCCGGCAGGGCGCGCTGCAGCTCGCGGAACCGCCGTACGCCCTGGGCGAGTTCGACGACGGTGAGGACGGACCACTTGTCGCCCAGGCGGTCCAGCAGGTCGCGGATCCCGCAGTCCACGCCGTCCTCGCACCAGACCACCGGGCGGGGGGTGGTTACCGCGGTGTGCCCTGCTGACATGAGAGTGCCTCCTTACGCCGGAACGCCCAGGCTACCGAGGATGGTCGCGTCGCCAACGACCGATCACCCCTGGAGGTACCCCATGCTGCTCGTCACCGGAGTCAACGGAGGCCTGGGCGCGCTCGTCCTGGAACGGCTCGCCGGGCGGGAGGGCGTCGTCGCCGGCTCGCGGACGCCGGAGCGGGTGCCGGACGGCGTGCCGGCCCGGCTGGTGGACTTCGACCGGCCGGAGACGCTGGCGGCGGCCTTCGCCGGGGTGCGGACCCTGCTGATGGTCTCGGCCGGCGCCGCCGAGGACGACGTGGTGATCGCCCGGCACGGCGCCGCGATCGCGGCGGCGGAGCGGGCGGGCGTCGAGCACGTGATCTACACCAGCCTGTCCGGCGACGGCGACCACCTGCCCTACGCCCTCGCCCACCGCTGGACCGAGCGGCGGCTGCGCGCGTCCGCCACGCTGCGCTGGACGGTGCTGCGCAACGGCCTGTACGCCGAGTTCCTGGGCGCGATCGCCGCGCCCGGCCCGGACGGGGTGATCAGCGCCCCGCTCGGGGACGGCAAGCTCGCGGCGGTGGCCCGGGCGGACCTGGCGGAGGCGGCGGTCAACGTCGCCCTGGCGCCCGGCGCGCACGCGGGCCGGACCTACGAGCTGGTGGGGGAGCGGGCGGTGGGCGGCGCGGAGGTGGCCGGGGCGCTCGGCGCCGCGTACCGGCCGGGACGGCTCACCGAGGCCCGGGCGGCCGCGGCCGCCTCGGACGCGCAGGACTTCCAGGTGCCGATGCTGGTGGGCACCTACTCGGCGATCGCCCACGGCTTCCTGGCCGGCCCGGGCGGGCCGGGCGACCTCGCGGCCCTGCTCGGCCGCGAGCCGCGCCCGGCCCTGGAGGTCATCGCCGCGGGCCGGTGAACGCGGCCCCGCCGGACCGGTGGTGCGGGCCGCACCACCGGTCCGTACGGCCGAGGTGTTACGGGCAGAGCCGGTGCGGGGTCGGGGTGCACTCGGGGTCGGGGTCGCCCGGACCGGTGCCGCCGGGGCGGAAGTTGGACCACCACAGCGGGGTGCTGCCGTAGTAGACGACCATGTTCCCGGAGTTCTGGATGGCGAGGTAGGCCCCCGGGTGGCCCCAGGTCTGGGCGTTCCACACCGCGCGCATGGCGGCGTCGTACGCGACCAGGTTGCCGTCGGCCTGGATGTAGAAGTAGGTGCCGACGCCGTACGTGCCCTTGGCCGTCCAGATCGCGGCCCCGTTGTGGTACAGCACCACGTGCCCGTCCCCCTGCTGGTACAGCACGGTGCTGCCGTCCGGCGAGGACCAGCTCTGTCCGCGGCTCAGGCCGGCGGTGCCCTGGATCACCGTCTGGTCGGCGTCCGACACGGCGGCGGTGGCGCTCGCCGCGGTGGCGCCGGCGGGGGCTGCGGCCGGTGCGGCCTGGGCGGCGGTCCCGCCCAGCAGTCCGGCCGCCATCAGCGCGGCGGCCAGGACGGCGCCGGCCCGGGGAGCGCGGGTGCGCGGGTTTCGCATGGCTGTCACTCTCCTGAAGTCGCTTCCACGTGAAGCGCGTTGTCGCGGTCTGGGCTGCCGCGGCGGTGCTCCGGCCGCGGCCCGGCCAGTCTCACCGGGGGCGGTGCGTCGTGGCCATCCTTTCGATGCTCCTCGAAGCCGGGCCCCGCCCCGGCCCGATCCGGCGGACGGCGCGCCACCGTCCTCATGTCACCGGCGTCACGCCGCCGGCTCCGGTTCGCCGTTGAGCAGCGCGGTGCCGAGCCGGCTGCGCCGGTGGCTCACCGCCCGGCCCTCCCGGCAGGTGCTGATCAGCCCGGCCTCGCGCAGGATGGCTGTGTGCCAGCTCGTGGTGGCCGGTGAGAGGTCGAGCGCCGCCGCGAGCCGGGAGGTGCTCAGCCCGTCGTCCAGCAGCCGCAGGATCCTCGCCCGGGTGGGGCCGATCAGCTGGGCCAGCCCGGCGCAGGAGTCGCCGGCCGGTGGCGGGGAGAGCCAGGTCAGCGGCCGGGCCACCGGGTAGGTGAGGGTCAGCGGCAGGTCGTCGTCGACGACGGCGGCCGGATGCGCGCTGAAGAACGACGGGACCAGGGTGAGCGGACGCCCGCCGGTGTGCACCTCCCGGTCGACCGGGCAGGAGGCGGAGAGCGTCCCGTCCCGCCAGCGCAGCACGTCCTGGCCGAAGCTGGACAGCAGCCCCTCGGCACCGCCGGAGAGCATCGCCCGGATCCGCTGCCTGCGGTCGGTGTCGGCCGCCTGCTCGGTGTGCGGCCGGTAGGGGGCGATGGCCATCCGGTAGTACTGCCGGATCGCGGTGCCGAGCGCCTTCAGGGTGCCGAGCTCCCCCTCGGCCAACTTCCCGGTCCAGCCGGGAAGATGGGGCCGGTACTCGGCGAAGCGGGTCAGCTGCGCGGCGATCTGCCGGCGGGGCGTGGACAGGACCTGGTCGAGCCCCTCCTCCAGCGAGGCGCTGCCGTTGCGCGGGACCAGGAAGTCGGGCGCGTAGCCGTCGACGGGGAACAGGTGGGCCAGCGCGGCCACGGTGCGCTCCAGGCCGCCGCGCCGGATGCGCTCGGTGACCTGACGGCGCCACGGGTCGAAGGCGAGGGTCGCCTCGCGGTTCTGGTACAGGTACAGGCTGGTGGTGACCTCCCAGAGGGGATCGAGCCCCTCGGCCATGCGGATGCGGCCGATGTCGCCGCTGGACAGGTGGAAGTTGAGCACGACGCCCCCCGGGCTTCCGTCGTTCGGTCGAGGTGCGACGGGCGCTACGTCCTCGCCGCGGCGACCCGTGCGGGCAGCGCTTCGCGGCACGCGGACGAGCGGTCCCCGCGGCCCTCCCCGAGGGCCGGGCCCTGCGACGGGTGGCGTGCGGTGGAACGTGCGGCGGAAATCGATGCCATCCCGGCATCCTGACAGCAGGTTCGGCCCGGCGCAGCCGTTCCGCGCCAAGGCGGCTCCACCGGGCGGACGGACGAACGGGAGGACGAACGGGCGGGCGGGCGCGCGAGGCCGCAGCCCGGGGGCTGCGGCCTCGTCGCTGGTCGACGTCCGTCCGGTGGGTCGAGGTCCGTCGCGGTCCGAACCGCGCGGCGGGTCAGCCCATCGGCCGGCCGTCCGCCGGGCCCTCACAGCGCGGCGCTGCGCTCCAACCCCTGCTGGAGCCGGTTCATCCCGGCGATCCAGCGGTCCGGGTCGGTGGCCCGGACGCGGTAGTAGTCGGCGACCTCGGGGTGCGGCAGGAGCAGGAAGCGCTCCGCGCGCACCCCGTCCAGCGCCGCCCCGGCGACCTCCGCCGGGTCGAGCGCGGTCGGGGCGAGCAGCGCCTCGCCGACGGCGCCGGTGGAGGCGAGCAGGTCGGTGCGCACGCCCTGCGGGCAGAGCGCGTGCACCCGGACGCCCCGGTGCCGGTAGGTCGCGGAGAGCCACTCGGCGAAGGCGAGTGCGCCGTGCTTGCTCACCGAGTACGGCGCGGAGCCCAGCATGGTGAGCAGCCCGGCGGCGGAGACGGTGGCCAGGAAGCGGCCCTCGCCGCGCTCCAGCCAGCGGGGGAGCAGCAGTTCGGCGGCCCGGACGTGGGCGAGGACGTTGACCTCCCAGGCACTCGTCCAGGCCGCGGCGGGCGCGTCGGCCCCGCCCGCCGGGGCGACGCCCGCGTTGGCGCACCAGACGTCGATCTCGCCGAGTTCGGCGCGGGCCCGCCCGACCAGGTCGGCCCGGCCGTCGGCGGAGGCGGCATCCCCGCGCAGCGCGGTGCCCGCGCACTCCATCGCCACGGCGTGCGCCGCCCCGG